>CAYFTQ010000163.1:0-6215 GCA_964346035.1 uncultured Roseospira sp.
CGGAGCCGGAGCCCGAACCGGAGCCGGAGCCGGAGCCCGAACCGGAGCCGGAGCCCGAACCGGAGCCGGAGCCCGAACCGGAACCGGAGCCGGAACCCCAACCGGAGCCCGACCCCGAACCAAGGCCAGATTCGCCGGCCCGGCCGGCAGCGGACACGCAGGCGCCGGCCCCGGCCACGCCGACCGCATCAGCGCCGGCGACCCCTGCGGCCACCCTGACCGAGGAACTTTCGCCCCAGGCGGACCAACTGGCCATGCCCCCGCCGATGCCTGATCCCGGCGCGCTGGTCGCCGATTTCCCGTGCAGCGCCCTGTCCGTGACCTACACGCCCGACCGCACCGCCCGGGTAAGCGGATTCCTGGAAAGCGCCGCCGACCTGGACCGCCTGCGCGCCCGTCTGGCGGCGGTGCCGGGGGTCGAGGGCCTGAACACCTCGGCGGTGGGCGTGGCGCCGCGTCCGCTGTGCGGTGTTCTGACCGCGCTTGAGCCCTGGCGCTACGACGACGGCCCCAGGGTCACCCTCAGCCAGCCGGACGGCCAGTATCGGCCGGGGCAGTTCCTTCAGATCGCGGTCGAACCCCGAGTCGCGCCGTCCCATCTGCATGTCGCTTTCATCGAAGCCAACGACCGCCTGGTCCTGCACATGCTGCCGAATCCGGTACGCCGGGAGACGGCGGTTGGCCCGGACCAGACGGTCCGGATCGGCGCGCCGGGACCGACCGGCGCGGGCGGCGAACGCGCCTACGAGGTGACCCCTCCCGGCGGTCGCAACATGATCATGGTGGCCGAATCGGACCGGCCGCTGTTCGCCGAGCCGCGCCCCGAGGTGGAGCCGTTGCAGGACTTCCTTGAAGCCCTGCTGCGGGCCGAGGCCGAACGCGGCGCCAACCTGCGCTTCAGCTACCGGTTCCTGGACATCGTCGCGCCATGACGGCGGCGCGCCACCGGGCCGCCCATTCTCGGCGACGTGGACGGGTTCTGCTTGCGCTGCTCGTGCTGGCCCCGGCCCTCGTCCCCATCCTGGTGGGATGCAGCGCGACCGGTCCGGACCGTGATCAGGTCGAGGCCTCGGCGCGAGCCGCCGGCCTGCGGCCCGTCTGGGTGCCTGCCGGGGACCTGGACCTGCTGGCCTGGATGACGCCGGCCGCCACGTCGGCGCCGGCGACCGGTTCGCTGCGCGTCTTCATCGAGGGTGATGGCGCCGCATGGCCACGCCCGAATCGGCCGCCGCGCGACCCCACGCCGCGCCATCCGGTGGCCCTCGGGCTTGCCGTCGCCTCGGCCTGGCGGCCGGTGGCCTATCTGGCCCGGCCATGCCAGTACGGGCAGGCCGCCGTCTGCGGCGTCGCGGACTGGACCAGCGAACGCTTCGCGCCCCCGGCCCTGGATCGCCTGTCGGCGGCGCTGGATCACCTCAAGCACAAGACCGGCGCCGCGACGCTGTGGCTGGTGGGCTATTCGGGCGGCGCGCATCTGGCCGCGCGCCTGGCGGCGCGGCGCAACGACGTGGCGGCGCTGGTGACCGTCGCCGGTGTCCTGGACCCGGCGCAGTGGACCCGCCACCACGGGGTCTCGCCGCTGCCGGCCCTGCCGGCGGCGGAGGCCCGGCGGCTGGCGGCGCTGCCTGGGGTCCACCTGGTCGGCGACGAAGACGACACCGTGCCGCCAGACCTGGCGCGCCAGATGCTGGCCCGCCACGGGCTGGACCAGGGTGAGTTGTGGGTGCTGGCGGGCCAGGGGCACGGGTGCTGCTGGGCGACCCGATGGGCCGACGTGGAAGCGCGAGTCACGATGGCGCTGGCGCGCCAGTCGGACACCACTCGGCCCATCCCCTGACCGGTGGTCGGCCGCCGCCCGCACCGTCAGGACAGCCGATGGATGATGCCCCAGGTCTTGATGTGGCCCTTGGCGCCGGTCGGATAGGGCTTTGTCTGCCCCTTGTGTTCGCCCCAGAAATCCATGGCGAAGCCGCCCTCGTCGGCCTTGTAGACGAACGGCTTGCTGGCATCGATCGGCTGCACGTGAACGTTGGCGTCCCAGGGATCGCAGACGGTGGCATAGTTCCAGCCGAACACGCTTCGGACCGTGTCAACCACGGCCCAGTGGGCGCCGCCGCCGCTCCAGTCCACGCCGATGATAACCGGATTGACCCGCAGCGTCGGGCCGGGTGCGGCGGACACCCCCACCGTCTTGATGATCTTGTCGGCCGCAGCCGCCCCGGAAAGCTGGCTCCAGGTCCACTTGCCACAGCCCAGGCTGTCCAGCACCTTGACCAGGTGATTCGGGTGGGTGCCGACCTGATCGGGCTTATAGACGCCACCGGATTGCGTGGAATAGGCCTTGTATATCTCTGTGTTCTCGTAAACCACCTTGGTGGTTGGCTGCATTTTTTTGATCTTGAAGACACACATCATCACGCTGGCGATGCCGCATGACATGTTCGCTTCCTGCCCGAACACCAGATGTACGTCGCCGAACCGGGTAATACGACTGAACCAGGCCATCGCGCCCTCCCCCCAGATCGCAGTGTCCCGGCACCATCGGTGCGGGGCCGGATTGATACTAGCACGATTCGAACGCGCAGTGGCATACCCAACAGAAGGGAGGAGCCGCCGCCGATGCCCCCGGACAGGTCATCCAATCGGGGCAGCGACAGCCGCGAAGAGACCGATCATTTCAAATCCACGCATAAATAGGCAATAAATAGAACCATTCCGACTTGTCATCCGCAACGGTGGCGCTATATCATTCTGGAGATCGGTCGCGCTCAAAATCCATTGCCAACGCGGGGGGTCGGGGTACCCGCGATTTTCAGGTCCGTTGTTTTTTCCGTCCTGATCATAGCTTGTCCGTGGGGGCATCGTGGCGACGCCAGACTGCAGTCATGTGGCTGAGGAAACAGCGGAGACCCAGGCCCTGCACCGGCGTCAGCGCGCGCTGGAGGCATTGATGGCCGGGCGGCCGCTGCCCGAGGTCCTCGACCTGATCGCACGCGGCGTGGAAGCCGCGCGGCCCGGGGTCCTGTGCGCCATCCTGCGCCTGGAACGGGGCGCCGGCACACTCCACCCCGTGGCCGCGCCCAGCCTGCCCGCCGCGCTCATCGCCGCCATGGACGGGCAGCCGACAGGTCCCGACGCGACCCTTTGCGGCCGCGCCGCCTGGCTGGCTGAAGGCTTGGTCTGCGAAGACGTCACCGTGGACCCGCGCTGGGCCGCTTACTATCGTGCCGCCGCTGCCGGCACGGGCATCCGGGCCGCATGCGCGGAGCCGATCACCGACGCCGCCGGAACCGTCCTTGCCGTCATCATGATGTATCGCGAGGTCACGGGACCACCCACCATGGCGGAAACGATCCATCTGCGCGAATCGGCCCGGCTGACCGAACTGGCCATCACCCATATGGCGGAACGTCAGGCCGCCGAGCACCAGGCGGAGCTGTTCCGCGCCGGCCAGCGGCTGGCCCGCATGGGCACCATCCACCTGGACTTGACGACCGGGATTTGGACGGTCTCGCGCGCCTGGGCCGACCACGTCGGCCTGGACAGCCCCACCCTGACGTCAGAGACCGTCCGCGCCCACGTTCATCCCCAGGATCTGGATTACATGGCCGCCATCCTGGACCGGGTCGTCAGCGAGGGCCGCGCCGAATACGACCTTCGTCTGATCCATCGAAGGACGGGCGAGATCCTGTACGTGCGCGTGTTCGCGGAACTTCGGCGCGACCGCGAAGACCACCCCTCGGCCATCGTCGGCGTGGTCCAGGACATCACCGAGCAGACCGCAGCCATGATCCGCCTGGCGGATAGCGAGGCCCGCTTCCGGGGCTTGTTCGATGCCCTGCCGCTCGACGTCACGCTCTGGCGCCGCGAGGACGGCGATTTCATCCTGGCGGACGTCAACCCGGCGACCAGGCAGGACCGAAAGGACCACGTCCGGTCTTTGCTGGGCACACGTCTGTCCACCTTCTACCAGGGCTGTCCGGACCTCATTCACCACATACGGGATTGCGCCCGCGACGGAGAGCCCCGTCGCCTGGAACGCGCCTACCGCATGCCCGGGGCCGGAGAGGAACGCCATTTCGCTTTCATGATCGCCTCTGTGACACCGGATCTGGTCATGGCCACCGCCGAGGACATCCAGGACCGCAAGACAGCCGAGGCGGACTCGCGCGAAACCGCCGCCGTGCTGGTGGCCGGTCAGAAAATGGCCCGCATGGGGTCCTATGAATACGACATCCGCCAGGACCGCTGGGCGCTGTCGGACACCTGGCTCATGCTGTCGGGCGCGCACCGGGCGCCGGTCAAGACGGAAGAACTGCTGGACTGGATTCATCCGGACGATCGCGCCCGCGCGCTGGCGGCCTTCCAGACCCTGTTGCGCGGCGAAGCCTGCCAGATGGAACACCGCGTCATCCACTACAGGACCGGTGAAACCCGCATCCTGCGGGCCTATGGCGAACTGGTACGCGACGACTTCGGCACGCCCGTCAAGCTGCGCGGCCTGGTGCAGGACATCACCGAAGAGAAACGCCGCGAACGGACCCTTACGGACAACATCGCCCAGTTGGCCCTGGCAGAGCGTATCGCCGGGGTGGGAAGCTGGACCCTCGACCCCGCCAGCGGCATCGTCAACTGGTCCGAGAACGTCTATCGCATCTATGAACGCGACCCGGCGTTGGGGCCTCCCACCCTGGAGGAATACCGAGCCCTCTATGAGGGGGAGGCGCTGGAAGCCTTCCGCGCCGCCCTGTGCGGCGCCATTCGTGACGGCCAGCCCTACGATCTCATGCTTCCGCTGCGCCTGCCCGATGGCCGCGCCAAGTGGATCCATGCCCTGGGCCAACCCGAACCGGAGCGCGGACCGGCCGGCCACATCGTCCACGGCACCCTTCAGGACGTGACCGATCGGCGCCGTGCGGAGGAATTCCGCGACGATATCGACCGCATCATCCGCCACGACCTGCGCAGCCCAATCGCCGCCACCGTGGCCGGCATCAACATCCTGCGCCTATCGGACAGTCTGACACCGGACCAGCGGCAAACGCTGGACATGATGGAGCGCGCCAACCAGCGCCAACTGACACTGCTCGATACCTCCATGACGCTATACCGCATGGAGGCCGGCACTTATGAGCTTACGCCGGAACCTGTGGCGATAGGCGGCATCCTGGACGAGGTGTGCGGCGAACTGGCCCACCTGGCCGAAACACGGGAGGCACACGTGCGCGTCAGCACCGGCACAACCCATGCGGTGGCGCTGGGTGACGCCTGGCTGTGTCGCGCCCTGCTCTCCAACCTGATCCGCAATGCCCTGGAGGCCCTGCCCGAAGATGGTCCACGCACGGTCGATGTCGTGCTGAACGAAAGCGCAGGGCAAACCCTGGTCATCATCCGCAATCCCGGCGTCGTCCCGGAAGAGATCCGGGATCGCTTTTTCGAGAAATACGCGACCAGCGGCAAGAGCGGCGGCACCGGTCTGGGCACCTACTCAGCCCACGTGATGGCGCGGGTCCAGGGCGGATCGGTAACGCTGGACAGCAGCGAGCCGGGCAGCACGACAATCACGGTCAGCCTGCCCCGGGTGGATGCCGCAGCAGCGGCGGCAGGCTTTCTGCCCGGAGCCGTTGCCGGCCAACCGGGCACGGCAGGCGCCGCATCGCCGCACTGACCGGCCAGACCCGGTCATGGGCGCGCGGATGCTGGGCGTTGCCTTACTCGCTGGACTTGTTGAGCGCGCCGCAACGGTCGCACACGGGGGTGGCGCACCCGAAGCCGATGGCGTCACAAGCCCCTGTTGACAGGACGGTCGCGCATATCCCAACGTTTTAATCAGGCACTCGTCGGTTCAGTGTGGTCGCCCGGGCCACGGACAAGAGCAGACCGGAGGAAACGCCATGACCGTCCGAGCCCGCCCGCCCTTGATGGCCGCCCGCGCCATAGCCCTGACGGCCGGCCTGGCGCTGACGGCAGGGTTCCTTCTGGGCGCCCCGGCAGCCGTGGCCCAGAACGGCGCCGACGCCGGCCGCACCGTTCTGGTGCTGGATGCCTCCGGGTCGATGTGGCAGCGCATCCAGGGTGGCCACAAGATCACCGTGGCGCGCGAGGTCGTGGGACAGTTGCTGGACGCGCTGCCCGCCGACCGGGAACTGGGGCTGTGGGCGTACGGGCACACGCGCAAGGGCGATTGCGGGGACATCGAGGAACTGGTGCCGGCC
>CAYFTQ010000164.1:0-6214 GCA_964346035.1 uncultured Roseospira sp.
ACCGGCAGCGTGGGCAAGACCGGCACCAAGGAGATGCTGGCACGCGCCCTGGCCACACAGGGACCGACCCACGCCACCCGGGGCAACCTGAACAACGCCATCGGCGTACCGCTGACGCTGGCGCGCATGCCGGCCGGGACCGCCTTCGCGGTCATCGAGATGGGCATGAACCATGCCGGCGAGATCACCCCGTTGTCACGGCTGGCGCGGCCCGATGTGGCGCTGATCACCGCTATCGGCCCGGCGCACATCGAAAACCTGGGCAGCGAGGAGGCCATCGCCGACGCCAAGGCCGAGATCTTCGATGGGCTGGCGTCGGGCGGCACGGCCATTCTGCCGCGCGACAGCCGCCACTTCGGTCGCCTGCGGCGCGCCGCCACGGCCGCCGGGGCCGGCCGCATCCTGGGCTTCGGCGCCCACCCGGAAGCCGATGCCCGGCTGTTGGACGTGGCACTGGACCCGGGCGAGACCCGCGTCTTCATGACCCTGAACGGGGAACCGCTGGGCTACCGGCTGGGCTCCGAAGGTCGCCACTGGGCGCTGAACAGCATGGCCGCCATCGCCGCCACGCGGGCCGTCGGGGCAGACCCGATCCGCGTCCTGGTGGCCTTCCTGGGACTGACGCCGCCAAAGGGGCGCGGCGCGCGCGAGCTGGTTGCCTTGAGCGGAGGCCCCCTGCACCTTATCGACGACAGCTACAACGCCAGCCCAAGCGCCGTGGCTGCGGCCGTCTCAACCTTGGGGCTGGCGCGCACCGGTCGCGGCGGACGGCGGATCGCCGTGCTTGGCGACATGCTGGAGCTGGGCGCGCACGGCCCCGCCATGCATGCCGATCTGGCCGCTGTCCTGATCGAGCACGACATCGACCTGGTTTTCACCGCCGGGTCCCTGATGGCCAACCTGGATGCCGCATTGCCGAGCCGACTGCGGGGCGGACACGCGCCTTCGGCAAGCGAACTGGCGCCGCTGGTAACGGCGGCGGCGCGACCCGGCGACGTCATCATGATCAAGGGATCGGCCAGCATGGGCATGAGTGCGGTGGTGCAGGCCCTGATGACCCTGGCCGCGCCCGGCGGGACCGCCGCCTGACGCCCGACCGGCACCGGAGCGGACGGCCTCAGTATCCTTCGTATCCTTCGTATCCTTCGTATCCTTCGTATCCTCAGGAACCCGGTTTTCGAACCCCGACAGCCAGCACACACCTTCCACCACTTACGGACCCGATCGCGCAATGCTCTATTTCCTGGCTCAGTTCTCGGATACGTTCGGCGCGCTGAACGTCTTTCGCTATCTGACGTTCCGTACCGGTGGCGCGGTCATGACCGCCCTGCTGGTGGCGTTCGTGTTCGGCCCCGCAATCATACGCTGGCTGCGGGCGCGTCAGGGCCAGGGCCAACCCATCCGCCAGGACGGTCCGGAAACCCACCTGCTGACCAAGCAGGGCACGCCCACCATGGGCGGGATCATGATTCTGCTGGGGGTCGCGATCGGGACTCTGCTATGGGCCGATCTGTCGAGCGGTTACGTCTGGGCGGTGCTGCTGGTGACGCTGGGCTATGGCGGGCTGGGCTTCGCCGACGACTACCTCAAGGTCACCAAACGCAGCAGCAACGGCCTGCCCGGACGCTCCAAGCTGATGGGCCAGATCGCCATTGCCGTGGCTGCGGGGGTGTGGATCATCCTGCTGGGCGCGCCCGAGGACCGCACCAGCCTTGCCTTTCCCTTCCTCAAGGACCTGCTGCTGGACCTGGGCTGGTTCTATCTGGGGTTCGCCGTGCTGGTCATGGTGGGCGCCTCCAACGCCGTCAACCTGACCGACGGCCTGGACGGCCTGGCCATCGTGCCGGTCATCATCGCCGCCGCCGTGTTCACCCTGATCGCCTATCTGGTAGGCAACACGGTGTTCGCCAACTACCTGCAAATCCACCACGTGCCGGGCACCGGCGAGCTGGCCGTGTTCTGTGGCGCACTGATCGGCGCCGGCATCGGCTTTTTGTGGTTCAACGCGCCCCCGGCCATGGTGTTCATGGGCGATACCGGCTCGCTGGCCATGGGCGGCGCGCTGGGGGCGATCAGCGTGGTGACCAAGCACGAGATCGTGCTGGCCATCGTCGGCGGCCTGTTCGTGCTGGAGACGGTCTCGGTCATCGTTCAGGTGGCCAGCTTCAAGCTGACCGGCAAGCGCGTCTTCCGCATGGCGCCCTTGCACCATCACTTCGAGAAGAAGGGTTGGGCCGAACACACAATCGTCATCCGGTTCTGGATCATCGCCATGATTCTGGCGCTGATCGGCCTGTCCACCCTGAAAATCCGCTAGCGCGGCCGCCCCTGCCGAGGAGACCCCGATCGTGATTCCCGTCTTCGCATACGCGCTTGAACCGATCGCCGTGATGGGCCTGGGACGATCCGGCCTGGCGGCGGCACGTGCCCTGATGGCGGCCGGGGCGCGGGTGATGGCGTGGGATGACGACGCGGACCGGCGCACCAGGGCCGAGGCCGAGGCCATCCCGTTGGCCGATCTGACCACAGCCGACCTGAGCGGCATCCGCGCTGTGGTCTGGAGCCCGGGCATTCCCCACACCCATCCGGCGCCGCATCCGGTGGCGAGGCGCGCCCGTGCCGCCGGCATCGATCTGGTGTGCGACATCGAGTTGCTGCTGGGCGCTCAGCCGGCGTCCTTTGTCATCGGCGTGACGGGCACCAACGGAAAGTCCACCACAACCAGCCTGATCGGCCATATCCTGGCCCGGGCCGGTCACCGATCGCAGGTCGGGGGCAACCTGGGCCGCCCGGTGCTGGACCTGGAGCCGGTCGGTCCCTTCGGAACCTATGTGCTGGAACTGTCGAGCTATCAGCTTGAACTGACGCCGTCGCTGGCCTGCGAGGTGGCGGTTCTGCTCAACGTCACGCCCGACCACCTGGACCGCCACGGCGGCATGGAAGGGTATATCGCCGCCAAGCGCCGCATCCTCGAAAACGTGCTGCCGCCGCGCAAGATCTGCATCGGCCTGGACGACACCATCTGCCGCAACGCCCATGCCGAAATGACCCGCGCCGACAGCCGCGACCTGATCCCGTTCGCCAGCGGGCGCGCCGCGCCGGGCGGCGTCTATGTCCAGGACGGCAAGCTGATCGACGACCTGGCCGGCAAGGCCGAGCCGATCGCCGACCTGACGACCATCGCCGCGCTGCCGGGCGATCACAACCGCCAGAACATGGCCGCCGCCTATGCCGTGTGCCGGGCGCGGGGCGTGGCGCCGGCGATCATCATCCAGGCCATGCGGGACTTTCCCGGCCTGCCGCATCGCCACGAGCGGGTCGCGGACATCGACGGCGTGGTCTTCATCAACGACAGCAAGGCCACCAACGCCGAAGCGGCCGAAAAAGCCATCCTGTGTCACAACGATATCTACTGGATCGCCGGCGGCCAGCCCAAGGCGGGCGGCATCGACCGTCTGGAGCCCCACCTGGACCGCATCGTTCACGCCTATCTGATCGGCGAGGCGGCCGCCAGCTTCGCCACCTTCCTGGAACGCCACGAGGTGCCGGTCTCGGTGTGCAAGACGCTGGACGAGGCCGTGGACGAAGCCTTCGGTCATGCCTGCGAGGATGACGAAGAAGCACCCGTCGTGCTGCTGTCGCCGGCCTGCGCCTCGTTCGACATGTTCGCCGATTTCGAGGCCCGGGGCGAGGCCTTCAAGGCCATCGTGGCCGGACTGGAGGACGGCCTGTCGGACGATCCGGATATACTGGAAGAGCCCGCCAATGCGGACGGGGAGGAGGGGCCATGACAAACCGACCGCTGACCCCAGGTCCCTCGCCGTACCTCTCCCACCCCCTCGCCGCCACGCCCGGGCCGGCGGCCGGCAGCGCCGGCGCCGCTCGGCGCGTGCGCCTGCGCCCGGGACAGGGCAGCGTGTTGGGGCGCTGGTGGGGGTCCGTTGATCACATCATGCTGGCCACGGTGGTGCTGCTGGTGGCCATCGGCATCGTGCTGATCCTGGCCGCCGGACCGCCGGCGGCCGGGCGCATCAATGCCGACACCTTTCATTTCGTGACCCGGCAAATGGTGTTCGTACCGCTGGGCGTGGCCATCATGTTCGGCGTTTCACTGCTGTCGCCGCGCGGTGTTCGCCGCTTCGCCGCCATCGGGTTCATCGGCGCGCTGGGCCTGCTGATCCTGACCCCCATCATCGGTCCGGAGATCAACGGCGCCAGCCGCTGGCTGGTGGTCGGCGGTTTCACGCTGCAACCCTCGGAAATCCTCAAGCCCCTGTTCGCGGTCGTGGTGGCCTGGATGCTGGCCGCCGGACACCAGTCCGAGGCCCTGCCCGGACCCCTGATCTCGACCCTGCTGATGGTCAGCGTCGCGGCCTTCCTGCTGTCGCAACCGGATATCGGCATGACGCTGGTCGTGGCCACGATCTGGAGCGTTCAGATCTTCATGGCCGGCCTGTCGCTGCTGTGGGTGACGCTGATCGGGGTGCTGGGCCTGGCTGCGCTGGTCGGCGCCTACTTTTTGTTTCCGCATGTGTCCTATCGCGTGGACCGCTTCCTGGATCCGGAAAGCGGCGACACCTATCAGGTGGTCCAGGCCATGAAGGCCTTCACCGAGGGCGGCCTGTTCGGCCGTGGCCCGGGCGAGGGTCGGGTCAAGGAGAACCTGCCCGACGCCCACACCGACTTTATTTTCGCCGTCGCCGGCGAGGAGTTCGGTCTGTGGCTGTGCCTGCTGGTGGTGGCCCTGTTCGGGGTGCTGATCCTGCGCGCGTTGATGCGGGCCATGGCTGCGCGCGACCTGTTCATCATGCTGGCCGTGGGCGGGCTGTCCGTGCAACTGGCCATGCAGGCCATCATCAACATGGCCTCCAGCCTGCATCTGATCCCGACCAAGGGCATGACGCTGCCGTTCCTGAGCTATGGCGGCTCGTCGATGGTGGGCGTGGCGCTGGCTACCGGCATGATCCTGGCGCTGACACGCCGGCGAGGGCGCACGGAGGCGTGGCAATGACCGCAGAAACACTCGCCAACGGGGGATCGCCCTTCGTCCTGCTGGCCGCCGGCGGCACCGGCGGACATGTCTTCCCGGCCGAGGCTCTGGCCGCCGTCCTGATCGGGCGTGGCTGCCGGGTCGGCCTGGTCACCGATGCGCGCGGACAGCGCCACGGCGGGACCCTCGGCGCGTTGGAGACCTGGCGCGTCCAGGCCGGCGGGCTGGCCGGCTCCGGCCCGTTCGGCAAGCTGAGCGGCGCCGTCCGGCTGGTCTGGGGGATGCTTCAGGCGCGCCGCCTGCTGGCCCGCCTGAAGCCGGACGTCGTCGTCGGCTTCGGCGGCTATGCGGCCTTCCCGGCCTGCGCGGCCGCCATCGGCGCCCAGCGCCCGACCGTGATTCACGAGCAGAACGCGGTTCTGGGCCGCGCCAACCGCCTGCTGGCCAGCGGCGCCACCCGGATCGCCACCGCCTTGCCCGTGACCCGCCATGTGCCGACCGGCAAGGGGGGCCATGTCGGCAACCCGGTGCGCCCGGCCACGCTGGAGGTCCGCGACGTGCCCTATGCGCCGCCGGCCCCCGGCGCGCCCATCCGCCTGCTGGTCACCGGCGGCAGCCAGGGCGCGCGCATCCTGAGCGATCTTGTGCCGCTGGCGCTGGCCGGCCTGCCGGACGAGCTGCGGGACCGCGTCCAGGTGGCGCAGCAGTGCCGCCCGGAGGACCTTGCGCGCGTGCAGGAGGCCTATCAGGCCGCCGGCATCCAGGCCGAGACGGCGGCCTTTTTCGACGACATTCCGGCGCGGCTGGTCAGCGCGCATCTGGTCATCTGTCGGGCCGGGGCCTCGACCGTGGCGGAGTTGACCTGTGTCGGCCGGCCGGCCCTGCTGATCCCCTATCCGCATGCCACCGACGACCACCAGAGCGCCAACGCCCGCGCCCTGGACGAGGCCGGCGCCGGCTGGCTGACGCCCCAGGACAGCCTGGACCCGGCCACCCTGTCGGGCCGCCTGGCCGCGCTTCTGACCGCCCCGGAGACGCTGGCGGCGGTGGCCGGCCGCGCCCGCCAAATGGGCCGCCCCGATGCCGCCGAGCGGCTGGCCGACCTGGCGCTGTCCCTGGCCCGTCCGGGAACCGAGCCCGCAGCCGCCACCCCTGACCACGCCCAGCGCCGGGAGACCTGCCCGTGAGAGCCCTGCCCCTCGATATCGTCCCCATCCACTTCGT
>CAYFTQ010000165.1:0-6207 GCA_964346035.1 uncultured Roseospira sp.
AGAAGAGGCCGGCTCCGGTTGCTGAGGTGTTCTGCCTCCATCCTGAGAATTGCTGTGGCGCCACGGCTCACGTTGGCAAGGGGGGCAAGGACGGTGTATGAGGGGGGCTCCTGGGCCAGCCCCGCGCGGACATGGAACCGGTTCCCGTGTATCCGATTCTGACCAGATACGTTCTCAGGCATTTCCTGATCGCCCTGCTGTTCACGGTCCTGGCTGTGAGCGGCCTGATCCTGCTGTTCGACATCATAGAGCTGTTGCGTGAATCGGCGCGCGTCGAGGCGATCACGATTCCGCATGTGGTGCTTTTGGCGGTCTTTCGCCTTCCCATCGTGTTCCAGTCCGCCTTGCCGTTCGTTTTCCTGGCCGCCGCCATGATCGCCTTCTGGCAGATGGGCCGGTCCAGCGAAATGGTGGTCATACGCGCGTCCGGCGTTTCGATGTGGAGCA
Source organism: uncultured Roseospira sp. (assembly GCA_964346035.1). Classification (GTDB taxonomy): domain Bacteria; phylum Pseudomonadota; class Alphaproteobacteria; order Rhodospirillales; family Rhodospirillaceae; genus Rhodospira. Next base: position 448 of record CAYFTQ010000165.1, read on the forward strand.
TCCTGCTGCCGCTGCTTCTGCTGGTGCTGGGGCTGGGCGTCCTCAATGTGACGGCCGGGACGCCGCTGTCGGCCTTCATGTTCCAGAAGTTCGAGCAGAGCGCGCGCAATCTCGGCCTCAGGACGGAAACGCCGCTGTCCGTGAACCGGGGCGAGATCTGGCTTCGGGAGCCCCGGGACGACGGTTATACGGTGATCCACGGCCAGGGCGCGCGCCAGGAACACGGTGTCCTTCGGATGCAGGACCTGCTTGTCATGGATGTGGACAAGAACGCGGTTCCCCGCCGGCGCCTGGATGCGCAAAGCGGCCGGCTGCATGGCGGCCGGCTGTGGCTGTACTATGTCTGGGTCCGGTATCCGGGCCAGCCCCCGGATCGGTTGGACTACCTGTCCCTGCCCACATCGCTTTCGCTGCCGCGCATCCAGGAGAATTTCGCGCAGCCGGCGTCGCTGTCGTTCTGGGCCCTGCCGGAGTTCATCGCGTTTTTTGATTCGGCCGGATTCAAGGTGCAGGCCCATCGCATGCATTGGCATTCGCTGGTGGCGGCCCCGGCCATGCTGTGCGCCATGACGCTGCTGGCTGCGGTGTTCGCCAGCAATGTCAGGCAGCGCGGGGCCGGCTGGTTGTGGCGTGTGGCCGGATGCATCGGCGCCGGTTTCGTTTTCTATTTTTTCTCTCAGGTCACCTATACCCTGGGCCAGACCGAGGCGCTGCCGCTGGCGCTGGCGGCCTGGTCGCCCCCGATCGTCACCGGCCTGCTGGGGGCCGCCGTGCTGTTCCATGTCGAGGACGGCTAGCGTACCGCCACCGGCGCGGCCGGCGCCCGCCCGGAGGCGCTGATCCCTTTCCAACGGAGCTCGGATGAGTCCCCATCCTCCCTATCCCCACGGCCACGGCCACGGCCACGACCTCGGCCACGGTCAAGCTCACGGCCTCGGCCTTGCCCGACTCGGCTCGGCCATCAGCGGTCCGTGGGGTGTCGCGATCCTGGTGCTTGGGGTCACGGTCGCCCGCCTGATCATGCTGACCAGCGAGGCGGCCGCACCCTTCATGCCGGCCGAGGCCGACCTGTGGCTGGCCGGCGAGGCACCGCTGGGGGCGTGGCCGGAGATCGGCCCCCTGCTGCCCTGGCTGCTCGACCTGCTGGGACGCCAGTGCGACCTGGCCACGCCCTGCTTCAGGCTGGTTGCGCCGCTTGGGCATGGGCTGGCGAGCTGGTTCCTGTACCGGCTGGGAGCGCGCCTGTTTGATGTCCGGGTGGGCTTCTGGTGTGCCCTGCTGTATCTGACGGCGCCGGCCGTGATTCATGGCGGCATGGTGGTCGGCCCGATGGCCCTGCTGATGCCGGCCTGGTGCCTGGGACTGCATGCGTTGGCGCGCGCGCGCGCCGTCGGCCGGGTGACCGACTGGGCGGCCATCGGGCTGGCGTTCGGCATCGGTCTGATGGTTCACCCGGTGATGCTGCTGTTCGCGCCGCTGGCTCTGGTCTATCTGCTTGCCGGCGCCGGCGCCGGCGCCCCGCGGCTCTGGCGCGGTCCCGGCCCGCTTGTGGCCGTGGTGACGGTGGCGGTCGCGCTGATGCCCCATGCGGTGTGGAACGCGCTCCATGACTGGCAGGGCGTGCGTGATCTGGGGGCGGCGCTGGCGCGAGCGGCGTTCACCGCGCCGACGGAGGCGGACCCGGCCGCGCGTCTGCTTCTGCTGGGCGTGCTGGCGGGCGGGCCGCTTGTGTCGCTGGCGCTGGCCTGGGTCCTGATCCGCCTGCCGGTGGAGATCTGGCGCGGCGCGCTGGCGGATGACCGGGTCCGGATGCTGGTTCTGTTCTCCCTGCCGGTCCTGGTGGCAACGGCTGTCCTGGCCCTGGCCTGGGAGGGCGGCATCAGCCTGACCCTGCCGGCACTGCCTGCGGCGCTGGTCATGGTCGTGGCCTGGCTGCGGGTGCGTGACAGGGCGGTGGTGCTGTGGCTGGCCCTGTTCGCCAACCTGGCACTGGCCCCGCTGCTGGCGCGCGGCGGCGAGATCGTGGCCCGGGCCGGCTGGGTTGTCCCCGCCCCCCTGGCGGTGTTCGCGCCCGGTGAGGGCTGGGAGGTGGCCGGGCGCTGGCTGGATGCCCTGGCGCGCGCCCATCCGGACACGCCCCTGGCGGTGGCGGGCGAGAACGCGCCCCTGCTGGCCTACCACGCGGCACGGCACGGAGTCGCGCTGACCGTTCTGGGCCGGCGCCAAGCCCCGGCCCCGGATTTCGACGGCCTGATGGTGCTGCCGTGGGCCCTGGCCGAGGCCTCGGGCCGCCCGCTGCGGGCCCGTCTGACCGTCACCCTGCCGCAGGGCGAAACCCGGCGCTGGGCCGCCATTCGCACCGAGGGGAAGCCATGACACAGGTCTCGTGGGATGAATCGCCGCTGGCGGGCTGGCGCTGCCCGCTGCTGCTGGCCCTGGTCATGGTGTTCCTGGTGTTTCCCGGGATCGACCTTGGGGTCAGCGCCCTGTTTTTCGACCCCGACGGTGCCCGCTTCATGGCCGAGGGGCCGCTTCTGAACCTGATCCGCAAGGGCCTGCCGCCGATCCTGTATGCGACGCTGGTGTTCTTCGGGGTGCTGTGGCTGGGCGACCGGCTGGTACCGGGGGTGCGCGCCGGCTGGCCGTCCACGCGCCATATGGTGTTCCTGGTGCTGTCCCTGGGGCTGGGGCCCGGCCTGCTGGTCAATGGCGTATTCAAGGAATGGTGGGGACGGGCCAGGCCCAGCGACATCGAGGCCTTCGGCGGTGATGCCCTGTTCACGCCGGCCTGGATGATGACCGATCAGTGCGCCACCAACTGTTCATTCGTGTCCGGCCATGCGGCCATCGGGTTCTGGGTTGTGGCCTTCGCCCTGCTGGTGCCGCGCCGGCACCGACGCGCCGCCCTGGCCGGGGCCCTGGCTTTTGGCGCCATGGTCGGCGCGGCGCGCATTGTGGTGGGCGGTCACTTTCTGTCAGACACCGTGTTCGCCGGCGTCGTCACGGTCGCGGTGACCGTGTGGCTGCACCGCGCCCTCGTTCCCGAGGAGGCCTGACGGACGACGACTCAGTTCGGCGCGCCGGGTGCGATCGCCCCGTCGCTGCCGCCGGTCGCTCCGCCGAGCCCCTGGTCGCGGTTGTAGTCCACCTGCGCCGGGGTCAACTGAAAGCCGAGATAGACGGGATAGTCCAGCGCGCTGTCGCCCTGCCCCAACGGTACGGCGACGCTCACTTCCTCGCCCGAATAGCGCACCCGGTCCACATTGTCCGGGAACTCCAGTTCGGCGGTGAACACCTGTTTTCCGGCCGGATCGGGCAGGAAACGCGGGATCGCGACGTAGTAGTCGAAGGACTGCCGGCGCGACTCCGCCGCCGGCCCGAGAGCGGCGCGGAAGCCGAGTTGCAGGTCCAACCGCACCGTGTTGTCATCGTCATCGTATTCGCACGTGCCCCGATAGCCGGTTATCTCGGCAGTCACCACAACGTCGGTCAGGTCGCGGCCCGGTCCGGCCCGGAAGCGGGTCAACTCGGAGGTCGTCGCCTCCAGCCGAACCGGTGGGCAGGGTCGCCGTTCCGGCTGTTGGAAAACACCCTCACAGCCCGCCAGCAGGGCCAGCGGCATCAGAATCATGGCAAGGCAGGCCGGGCGCCGTGGCCAGGCGGGCGGGAGCGGGGCTGGATCGGGCATCGAACGCGGGTCCGGACAAAGTGGCGGGGCGGAATCGGGAGCGGTCGAGAACGTCCCCAAAGGGAAAGTCCGCGCCATCCTGGCATGACAGCCGACGATGGGCTAGAACGTCCCCGGAGGATCGGGGCATCGCCCGTCGCCAGGCCCGTCGCCGGGAAGACGCCACCATACCTGTCTTGTCGGCGGGCGTCTGCCCCCAAATCAGGGCAACCGGCTGAACGGCTTTGCGGGTGCTGTGCCGGTCATGCCGGCGTGGTTTCGCGGACCGTGGCGGGGTTTGCGCCGGCCGCAACGAGGACATCGGCCGTCAGGGCGCCCCCGGGCGTGTTCACCCGATTGCCCAGGCCCCAACACTGCGCGCACACGCGCCGGAGCGTCATGGCTGTCTATACGGAAGTGAGCGACGAGGCGCTGGATACCTTCCTGGCCGACTACGACATCGGCCGCGCCGTGTCCTGCAAGGGTATCGCCGAGGGGGTCGAGAACTCCAACTATCTGGTCCAGACCGAGACCGGTCCCTATATCCTGACCCTGTACGAAAAGCGCGTGGACCCGGACGACCTGCCGTTCTTCCTGGCCCTGCTGGAGCACCTGGCGGCGCGCGGCCTGCCCTGCCCGGTGCCGGTGCATGCGCGCGACGGCGCCGCCCTGCGCGCCCTGGCCGGGCGCCCGGCGGTGCTGGTGACATTCCTCCCCGGCATGTGGCCGAAACGCGTCACGGCGCACCACTGCGACCGGCTGGGGCACGCCCTGGGCCATCTGCACGCCGCCGGGCGGGACTTTCCGATGTCGCGGCGGAACGCCCTTGGCCTGTCTGACTGGCGCCCGCTGTTCGGGCGCTGCGCCGCGCACGCCGACGCGGTCGCGCCCGGCCTGAAGGCCGAGATCGAGGCCGAGTTGGACTCCCTGGAGGCCGCCTGGCCGGCCGATCTGCCGGCGGGCGTGATCCATGCCGACCTGTTTCCGGACAACGTGTTCTTTCTGCGCAACGAGATCTCGGGCCTGATCGACTTCTACTTCGCCTGTACGGATTTCCTGGCCTATGACCTGGCGGTGTGCCTGAACGCCTGGTGTTTCGAGGCCCCGGGCGAGTTCAACGTGACCAAGGCGCGGCGCCTGGTGGAGAGCTATCAGGCCGTGCGCCCCCTGACCGGGACGGAGCGCGACGCGCTGCCCGCGCTGGCCCGGGGGGCGGCGCTACGCTTCCTGTTGACGCGCCTGTACGACTGGGTCAACACCCCTGCCGGCGCCCTGGTGCGGCCCAAGGACCCGCTGGAATATCTGCACCGTCTGCGCTTCCATCGTCGTGTGGACGGTCCGGCCGCCTATGGGGTGGGTTGACGGTATGGCGGGCGGTCATGACGACGACACGGTCATGCTGGCCACCGACGGTGCCTGTTCCGGCAACCCCGGTCCGGGCGGTTGGGGTGCCCTGCTGCGCTATCGCGGCAGCGAGCGCGAACTGTCCGGTGCCGAGCCCCACACCACCAACAACCGCATGGAGCTGATGGCGGTGATCGCGGGGCTGGAGGCGCTCACGCGGCCCTGCCCGGTGCGCATCGTCACCGACAGCGAATACGTGATGAAGGGCATCACGCAATGGCTGGACGGCTGGAAGCGAAACGGCTGGAAGACCTCGCGCAAGGGCGCGGTGAAGAACGTCGATCTGTGGCAGCGCCTGGAGGCCGCGCTGGGCGCCCATCAGGTCACGTGGGAGTGGGTCAGGGGCCATGTCGGCCATCCCGACAACGAACGCGTGGACGCCCTTGCGCGCGCCGCCATCAAGGCCGCGCGGACCGCGCCGCCTGCTTTCGATTGACGGCCGCGCGGCTATGCGCGCCGGGTCCCCACCAGCCGCGTGGTATGGGCCATGCCGCCGTGGCCGGCGCCCTCGTCCAGGGTGGTTTCGCCGTCCTCCAGGATGTCGAACGCCAGCCGGCCTTCGAAATCCGCACGCAGCATGGCTGTGTCGTACAGCATCTCGGCCACCGGCGGGGCACCCCCGCCGTGGGCGGGGTGGGGCGGGGGGGAAGCCTCCCTGATCCGCACCCCGCCCGGGCGCCGGGCGCCCG
>CAYFTQ010000166.1:0-6184 GCA_964346035.1 uncultured Roseospira sp.
GTATCTGCTGCCCCGACTACGCGGGCTCTGGACCCACCTCGAGCGTCAGCGCGGCGGCCTCGGTTTCATTGGCGGGCCGGGCGAAACCCAGATCGAGATCGACCGCCGACTGATCGGCGAGCGCATGGCCCATCTGCGCCGCCAGTTGGATGAGGTCATCCGCACCCGCGAACTGCACCGGTCGGCGCGTCGGCGGGTGCCGTATCCGATCGTCGCGCTGGTCGGCTATACCAACGCCGGCAAGTCCACGCTGTTCAACCGGACCACGGCGGCGTCCGTGTTGAGCGAGGACATGCTGTTCGCCACCTTGGACCCGACCATGCGGGCGCTCGCGCTGCCTTCGGGCCGGACCGTGATCCTGTCCGACACGGTCGGGTTCGTCTCCGACCTGCCGCACGAGTTGGTGGCCGCCTTCCGGGCCACGCTGGAGGAAGTGCTGGAGGCCAACGTCATCGTCCATGTGCGCGACATGGCGTCACCGGACGCGGAAGCCCAGAAGGCCGATGTTGAACAGGTGCTGACGGACCTGGGCCTGGGCGGGGCCGTCGAGGCCGGTGTGATCGAGGCCTTCAACAAGATCGACCTGCTGGACGCGGAGTCGCGCGCGCGCCTGGACGCGAATGCGCGGCCGCCGCGCCAGGTGCCGGTTTCGGCTGTTACCGGGAACGGCCTGGAGGCGCTCCTCGCATCCATTGACGCGACTCTGTCCGCCGACCGGATCACGCGCGCCATCGACCTGGATGCCTCCGATGGCGCCACCCTGGCCTGGGTGTATCGGCGCGGCGAGGTGCTGGAACGCCACGACGAGGATATGCGGGTTCGTCTCATGGTGCGCCTCGATCCGCCCGATGACGAGCGTCTGCGCCGCCGCATGGGCGAGGTGGCGGAGGTGGAGCCGTGGCGGGGGCCGACCGGCGCCGACGCGTGAACGCAGCCCGCTTGCGCGGCGGCCGCTCTGCTTGCAGTTTTTTCGGGATGGTCGTCGCAAGGGAACTCCGGTCATGGCCTCGCCCCGATCGCAGCGCCGTTGGCGCGCCAAGAACCATCTGGTCAAGCGCCAGCTCAATGTGATGGCGCGTGGATTGATCCACGATTACCTGACCGAGATCGCCCGCGCGCACGCCTTGCGTGGCAAGGGCGAGGCCGTGGCCTTCTCGGCCTTCGCCGTGCGCCTTGTGATGCAACAGGCGGAACACGACCCCGAGATGGCGCGGCGCCTGGCCGATATCGGGGACAGTTATCACCGTGACCGCGATCTGTATCAGGGCTGAGCCAGCGGCGGGCTTGCCGGCGCGGGCGCGGTGTGGGACACATCCGGCCATGCCCGTTTCCATTCCCATCGACGCGGTCGGCGCGCTCATGCGGGAGGTCGCCCGCACAGAGGTGTTGCCCCGCTTCCGCAACCTGTCCGACGCGGATATCCGAACCAAAAGCTCGGCCCAGGACCTGGTGACCGAGGCGGACATCGAGGCCGAACGTGTTCTGACCGCGCATCTGCCCGCGTTTTTGCCCGGGTCCACGGTCGTTGGCGAGGAAGCGGTCTATGGCGACCCGACAATCCTGAACCGGCTGGACGGCGATGCACCGGTCTGGGTGATCGATCCCGTCGACGGCACGGCGAACTTCAGCGCCGGGCAGACCACCTTTGCCATGATTGTCGCGCTGGTCTGCGGCGGTCAGACGATTGCCGGGTGGATCCTGGACCCGTTGGGGGAGCGCCTGGCGGTGGCGGAGCGGGGATCGGGCGCCTGGCTTGGCGGCCAGAGGGTCGGCGTTTCGGGCTTGGGGGGGTGCCCGCTCGACCGACTGGAAGGGTGCGCCTATGGTCCGCGCGCAAAGGTTCTGCGTGGCCAGGTGGGGCGCCTGTGGAAGCTGGGCAGCGCCGCCCATAGCTATCTGCGCCTGCTGGATGGACGTCTCGCGTTCGCCGCCTACTCTCGGTTGATGCCGTGGGATCACGCTGCGGGCGTGCTGCTCTGGCAGGAGGCGGGCGGAGTCGTCCGCCTGCTGGATGGCACGGCCTACTCGCCGATGCTGCAGCGTGGTGACCTGCTGATGACGACATCCGAGCCGCTCTGGCGGGACATGGCGACCCTATTGCGTGCCGGGCGGGCGTAATCCTCCTCTGTTGTGCTGGCGTGGCGGCGTGATAGAAAGGGGACAGTCCCGTTGCGGGGGCATGTCGGGTCACCCCGTCTGCCGCCTCGCCCTGCGGCGGGACTCTTTTCCCTTTTTGCGGCACGCGTTCCCCTGCGGGTCGCGTGCGGTGTTCTGTTGGTTTCTCGCGGAGTATCCGGCCAATGTTCCAGGGCTCGCTGACCGCCCTTCTGACCCCGTTCACCGATTCCGGCGCCATAGATGAGCGGGCGTTCAAGGATTTTGTCGCCTGGCAGGTGGATCAAGGGACCGAGGGTGTGATTCCCGTCGGCACCACCGGAGAATCCCCGACCCTGACCCACGAGGAACACAAACGCGTCGTCGAGATGTGTGTCGAGGCCGTGGCCGGGCGCGTGCCGGTCATCGCCGGCACCGGATCGAACTCCACGCACGAGGCCATAGATTTCACCCGCCATGCCAAGGCGGCCGGCGCCGCCGCCGCGCTGGTCGTGACGCCGTACTATAATAAGCCGACCCAGGAAGGACTGTACCGGCACTTCAAGGCGATCCACGATGACGTGGATCTGCCCATCATCATCTACAACATTCCCGGGCGTTGCGTCATCGACATGACCGTCGAGACCATGGCGCGGCTGGCCGAGTTGCCGAACATTGTCGGTGTCAAGGATGCCACCAACAACCTGGCCCGGCCGCTGGCCACGCGGGTCGCCATTGGGCCTGACTTCTGCCAGCTTTCGGGTGAGGACGCCACCATCGGGGCCTTTCTGGGCCAGGGAGGGCATGGTTGCATCTCGGTTACCGCCAACGTCGCGCCGGCCCTGTGCGCCCGGCTGCACAGGGCGTGGCGGGACGGCGATCTGGCGACCTTCGCCGTCTTGCGTGATCGTCTGGCGCCCCTGCATGCCGCGTTGTTCGTCGAAAGCAGTCCGGGTCCGGTGAAGTACGCAGCCTCGTTGCTGGGCAAGTGCGGGCCGTTCACCCGCCTGCCCCTGGTGGAGGTGGCGCCTTCGACCCGTGCGGCGGTGGACATGGCGATGCGCCAGGTCGGTCTGCTGGACTGACCGACGTTCCATTCGTTCCGCCCCGGCCTCCGCGCCTCGCGCTCCTTGCGCGGTACGGGGGGCGGGACCCATATGGCGGCCCATCATGGCAGCGAAGAACACAAAAGGAAGCGGCGCGGGCCTGATTTCCACCGGGCGGGTTTCCGAGAACCGGCGAGCGCGGCACGAGTACGCCATCTCGGAAACCGTCGAGGCGGGCATCGTCCTGCATGGCACCGAGGTCAAATCGTTGCGTCAGGGCCGCGCCAACCTTCAGGAGTCCTATGCCGGCGGCAAGGACGGGGACCTCTATCTTTTCAACTGCCACATTCCCGAATACGGCAACGCCCGGCATTTCAACCATGAGGCCCGCCGGCCCCGCAAGCTGCTGGTCCACAAGCGGGAGCTGGCCAGGCTGCTGGGCGCCGTCAGTCGCAAGGGCATGACGCTGGTTCCCATGGCGCTGTACTTCAACGCCCGTGGGCTGGCCAAGGTTCAAGTCGGCCTGGGGCAGGGCAAGCGTTTGGCGGATAAGCGCGAAACCGCCAAGGAACGCGACTGGAAGCGGCAGAAGCAACGCCTGTTGCGTGACAAGGGCTAGGCGGCGATCCGGGCGCTGATGGGCTCCGTATCCTGTTCAATGAACCGCGCACCGCGAACTCGAACGGAGATTTGCGCCAATGTCCACTCGCCGACGAAGCCCCCTTGGCCGCATGGCCGCCGCCGCCTCCATGGCCCTGGCCGGGTCCACCGCCAGCGCGCCCGCCCTGTCGGCGGACAGCGCCCATGCCTTCTCTTTCACCGGCATCACTGGCGAGCCGCTGCCGCTCGACCAGTTCGCCGGCAAGGTGGTCCTGGTGGTCAACACGGCGTCCAAATGCGGATTCACGCCGCAATACGAGGGCTTGCAGGCGCTGTGGCAGCGCTATCGGGAGCGCGGCCTGGTCGTTCTGGGTGTACCGTCGAATGACTTCGGCGGCCAGGAACCAGGGTCAGACGCCGAGATCCAATCGTTCTGCGCGGTCAATTTCGACATCGACTTTCCAATGACCGCCAAGACCGTCGTTTCCGGCGGCGACGCCCATCCGTTCTATGCCTGGGCGCGCGACCAGGCGGGTTTCATCGGGTCGCCGAAGTGGAACTTCCACAAGTACCTGATCGACCCGGAGGGCCGTTTCGTGTCCTGGTTCTCGTCCGTGACGGGTCCCGATGCCGCGCGCCTGATCAAGGCTATCGAAGAGGCCCTGCCACCGGTTTCAGGTTGAGCCGGAGCCGTCGTGCGCGCGTACCGCCGCCGCACACGCCGCGACCACATCGCGGAACATTCCCGGAGTCAGCCGGCGCGTGTTCTGGTTGTAGCGCGAACAGTGGTAGCTGTCGAACAGCACTGTGCCGTCCGCCAGGGCGTGGCGCGCGCCATGCTGGAAGGGCAGGGCGGACGGTCGTCCGCCGGTCGTCCTGACCACGGCATCATGCGCGATCCTGCCCAGCGCCAGCGTGATGCGGCGTGCCGGCATGGCGGCCAGTTCGTCGGCCAGGAAGGGGCGGCATGTGGACATCTCCGCCGTCGTGGGCTTGTTGTCGGGGGGAACGCAGCGGACCGCGTTGGTGATGCGGCAGTCCACCAGCGTCAGGCCGTCGCCGGCGTGCGCCTCATACCGGCCCCGTGCGAACCCCAGATCGATCAGCGTTCCATACAGCAACTCACCCGCGAAGTCCCCCGTGAAGGGTCGGCCGGTTCGGTTGGCCCCACGCAGGCCGGGGGCCAGGCCGACCACAAGAAGGCGAGCGTCGAGTGACCCAAACGCCGGCACCGGCGCGTTGTGCCAGGCCGGCTGGTCCGTCACCGCCGTTCGCCGGAAGGCGGCGAGACGGGGACACAGGGTGCAATCCGGTGCCGGGGTGCGCGGTATCATCGCGGTATCATCGCGGGGTGGTGTCGATGTCCTGGCTGTTGGCATAGCTGGTTGCGGCCTCGCGCGGCTCGCGCGGCTCCCTGGGTTCGCGCGGCTCCCGAGTATCGCGTGGTGTCTGGCTGCGGGCTATGGTTGGCCCCAGGTCCTGAAGCTCCTGGAAGTTGTCGGCCTGTCGGCGCAGTTCGTCGGCCACCATGGGCGGCTGCGAGCGGATCGTGCTGACAACGGTCACGCGCTTGCCCTTGCGCTGCACCGCCTCCACCAGACGGCGGAAATCACCGTCGCCGGAGAACAGAACCACGTGGTCAAGATGAGAGCTCATTTCCATGACATCGATGGCCAGTTCGATGTCCATGTTGCCCTTGATCTTGCGCCGTCCCATGGCGTCGGTGAACTCCTTGGTCGGCTTGGTGACCATCGTATAGCCGTTGTAGTCCAGCCAGTCCACCAAAGGGCGAATGGGCGAATACTCCTGGTCCTCGACCAGGGCAGTATAGTAGAAGGCGCGGATCAGCCGGCCCTTCGCCGCGAACAGATCCAAAAGGCGCTTGTAATCGATATCAAATCCCAGCGCCCGCGCGGCGGCATAAAGGTTCGACCCGTCAATGAACAGGCCGATCCGTTCCTGTGGATAGAAAATCATGAGTTGGGATCCTTGGATGCGCAATCGTGCGAGAATGATCGCGCCGATATTGGACGTGACGGCAATACGCTTGTCGATATCTGGCGCGAATAACGCGAATGAAAAAGGCCGATCTTGGTTGCCTCGACCGCTGACACCGCGAAGGCTAGGGCTTTCGTACCGTCCGCGCAAGACCGAAACGGTGCTCCCGTCGGGGGGACGCGCGCGGTGATCCTGGTGGCCCTGGGCTCCAACTTGCCGGGTCCGGCAGGACCCCCGCGCCGGATGGTCGAGGCGGCCCTGGATGCCATGCCGGCGTATGGTCTGCGGGTGGTGGCGTGTTCTCCGTGGTACAAGAGTGCCCCGGTGCCGCCGTCGGATCAGCCGTGGTACGTCAACGGCGTGGCCCGTGTGGTGGCGGCGTCGGCGGCCCTGAAGACCGATCCGGGTGCGTTGCTGGGGCGCCTGCATGCCATAGAGGCGGCCTT
>CAYFTQ010000167.1:0-6180 GCA_964346035.1 uncultured Roseospira sp.
AACGACGCCCTGCGTGTCGAGGCCCTGGACTTCCTGCCCGCCGCCGCCGCCGGCCCGCCCGGACCGGACGGGGCCATGGCCGTGCCCGCCCTGCCGCGCGGCCTGTTCGCCCTGCATGCCCGCGATGGCGTGTTGCGCTGGGAAACCGTCGTGTCCCCGGCCGAAACCCTGGCCCGGCAGGGCTTCACGGTCTCGCGCGCGCTGGCCCGGCAGGCGCAGGCGCTGGGCGGTCTGCCGCCGGACAGCTCGATTTCGCGCGTGTTCGGGGTCGCCGCCCCGCGCGAGGGCCAACGCGTGCAGGCCCTGGACCTGGCGCGTTCCCTGGGCCAGGCGCGGGTGGCGCCGGGCGGCTTCCACACCGGCGACATGGCCCGTCAGATCGTCGCTGCGGCCAGCGAGATCGGCTACACGGTGACGGTGGACGCGCTGCGGACCTGGACGCCAACCTGGCGGCCGGCCATCCGCCATCCGCACAATCCCCACTGGGACCTGTTCGCGCCCGTTCCGGACAGCGCCGCCGGTTTGGCCGCGCAATGGGCCGGTCAGGGCGCCTCGAACGGCCTGATCCCCGGCACGCGCGGCCGTCAGATCGCGGCCGTGCGCCCCCGAAACGGCGCGGTGCCGGACCCCGGCGTCCAGCTCGCCCAAGGCGCCGACGAGGAGGGGGGCGCGGCCAACGTCTATCCCAATCTCTCCGATTCCCCCGACAGCAGAGCGGCCCCCGCAGACCCGGCGCCGGAGCCGACACCGGAGCCAACACCGGAGCCAACACCGGAGCCAACACCGGAGCCGACACCGGAGCCAACACCGGAGCCGACACCGGCGATGCGCGACACGGCTGATGACGACTCGAGGTCCGGCGCCGCCCCTGCCGCCACGCGGACGATCGATGAGACGCCGGAGCCCGCAACGACACCGGACGCCACCACACCGCCTGAGCCCGCCTTTGCCGCATCGCCCATGGCGCCGGGCGCCACCGGATTCGTGGTCGTGGACAGCTATGGTGGCGCCGTGGCCTGTACCCTGACCACCAACCGGGCGTTCGGGATCGGGCGGCTGCTGCCCGGCCTTGGCTTCGCACCGGCACCCCTGCCGGGGCCGGAGGCACCCGACCTGGCGCTGATGCTGCGTGGCAACACCAACATCAAGGCATCCCTGGGCGGCTTCGCGGCCGTCGGCCCCGACGCCACCGCCGCGGCCGTCGCCGCCGGCACGGCCGTATTCCTGACCGATCGCGCTCCGGCCCCGGCGCTGGCCGACATGGCGCGGTCCCCGGCCGCAGGCCGGGCACGCCTCAATATGGTGTCGTGTCCGGACGCGGTGCCAAGCGATCCGGACTCGTGCGCCGTCGCTGTCGATCCACGCGGCGCCGGCCTGGGCATGATCTTCGGCAAGCAGTGATACGAAAACGCTCTGGTTGGAGCGCCCCCCTGTGTTGGGGCGACGCCGGTCTCATCAGTGGGGGGCACATCAGCGGGGGACACGTCAGCGGGCTTCGGGGTCTTCGGCCCCCTCGCCCCCTTCGTCGGCCGCATTGGTAGCGGCGTTGAACATTCCAGGCGAGGGGATTCCCTCAAAAGGCGCGCAAGACCGGGCGTTTCAATCCCTGTCCAACAGGGCTCCGGCCCGTTCTCTTCTTGCGTCGCGCCGGCCCGTGACCCGGGGCCCACGCATACCTATGTTCATTCCATGCATCTTCTAGCCGCCACGCCCGGTATCATCACCGACGGAAGCGAGGCCATCGACCTGGGCCAGGACCCGGCCGAGGTTGTCGTGCTGACCGCCGCCGATACGGAACTCGCCTGCCTCAGCGCGGCCCGCGCCCGGCTGGGCGCCGGCGCGCCAACGCTGCGGCTGGCCAACCTGACCCGGCTGGGGCACAACTACTCGGTCGATCTGTACGCCGAGGCCGTGCTGGCGCACGCCCGCTTGATCGTCGTGCGGCTGCTGGGCGGGCGCACCTACTGGCCCTATGGCCTGGAGCGCATCCAGGCCATCGCCCGGCGCACCGGCGCGGCTGTGGCCATCCTGCCCGGTGACGCCCACCCCGACCCGGATCTCACCGAGGCCTCCACCCTGCCGGCGGCGGAGGTGCATCGGCTGTGGCAGTACCTGGTTCATGGCGGCATCGACAACGCCACCCACCTGCTGCGTCGCTGCGCCGACCTGCTGGGGCGGCCCGGCTTTGCCGACTGGCGCGAGCCGGCGCCCCTGCCGCCGGCCGGGCGCCTGGACCCTGCGCCGACGGGCCAACGGCCCACCGTCGCCCTGGTTTTTTATCGCGCCCTCGCCCAGGCCGGCGACCTGGCGGTCATTGCAGCCCTGCGCGATGCCCTGGCGGCCGAGGGGCTGGACACGCTGGCCGCCTTCGTCACCAGCCTGAAGGACCCGGTGGCCGCCGGCCTGCTGGACGAGATGCTGGCGGCCCATCCGCCCGACGTGATCCTCAACCTGACCGGCTTCGCCGTCGCCGCCCCGGACAAGGCCCGCGCCGGCCCCTTCGCCGCCCATGATGTCCCGGTGCTGCAAGCCGTGCTGGCGGCCGGATCGAAAGAGACCTGGGCCGACGGCGCGCACGGTCTGATGGCACGCGACATCGCCATGAATGTCGCCCTGCCAGAGGTGGACGGGCGGGTCCTGGCGCGCGCGGTCTCGTTCAAGGGCCTGCACCATCACGATGACGCCACGCAGGCCGACATCACGGGCCATGTTCCCGTGCCCGACCGGGTCGCCTTTGTCGCCGCGCTGACGGCGTGTTGGGTGCGTCTGCGCCGCACCCCGACGGCCCGGCGTCGCGTTGCCCTTGTGCTCGCAAACTACCCCAATCGGGACGGCCGTCTGGGCAACGGTGTCGGCCTCGACACCCCGGCCGCCACGGCGCGGGTGCTTGATGCCCTGGCCGAGGCCGGCTATGCCCTGCAAGATCGCCCCGCCGACGGTGCCGCCCTGATGAACCGCCTGCGCAGCGGTCCGACCAACGCGCTCGCCGCCCGCGCGGCGCGCGAAATCCGCGTCCTGCTGCCGCTGAAGGCCTACCGCGCCGCCCTCGACCGCCTGCCGCCGGCGCTGCGCGCCGCCCTTTTCCAGCGCTGGGGCGCGCCGGAGGACGACCCGTCGTTCCTGCCCGGGCGGGGCGGCTTCGCGCTATCGGTGCTGACGCTGGGGGCGGTGGCGGTGGCCATCCAGCCGGCGCGCGGCTACCACATCGACCCCGTGACCAGCTATCACGACCCGGCGCTGATCCCGCCGCATGGTTATCTCGCCGTCTATTCCTGGATCCGCGATGTCTTCGACGCCCACGCCGTCGTCCACATGGGCAAGCATGGCACGCTGGAATGGCTGCCCGGCAAGAGCCTGGCCCTGTCAGGGACCTGCTGGCCCGAGGTGGCGCTGGGTCCGATGCCGCACCTTTATCCCTTCATCGTCAACGACCCTGGCGAGGGCACCCAGGCCAAACGACGGGCCCAGGCGGTTATCATCGATCACCTGACGCCGCCGCTGACCCGCGCCGAAAGCTATGGCCCCCTGCGCGACCTGGAAACGCTGGTGGACGAGTATCACGAAGCCGCCGGAGTGGATCCGCGGCGCCTGAAAGTGCTGCGCGCCGAGATCCTGTCGCTGGCCGAGACCAGCGGCCTGGCGGCGGATCTGGGTCTGCCGCCGGCGCGCCAGGCCGAGGCCGACGCCGGGGCAGAGGCGGAGCAGGCCCTCGCGGTTCTTGACAACCATCTGTGCGAGTTGAAGGAGATGCAGATCCGCGACGGCCTGCACGTGTTCGGGCTTTCGCCAAAGGGCGAACAGCGTGCCGGCCTGCTGCTGGCCCTGGCGCGTCCCCCGCGCGGCGACGCACCGGCCGACGCCTCGCTGATCCGGGCCCTGGCCGGTGACCTGGGCCTTTGCGGAGAGAACTTCGATCCACTGAACACCGCCGAACTGGGCCGGCCCTGGACCGGCCCGCGCCCGGCGGTGCTGGCGGAGGCGGACGGTTCCCCCTGGCGCTCTGTCGGGGACACGGTCGAACGACTGGAAGCGCTCGCCCACGCCCTGGTCGCCGGCACGGCGGCGCCCGATCCGGCCTGGACCGCCACGCGCACCGTGCTCCGCCATGTTCGCGAGCGGCTGGCCCCGGCGGTGGATGCCTGCGGCGAGGCCGAGATCGCCGGCCTGCTGGCCGGCCTGGACGGCCGCTTCGTCGCGCCCGGGCCGTCCGGCGCGCCCACCCGGGGCCGCCCCGAGGTGCTGCCCACGGGCCGCAACTTCTTTTCCGTGGACAGCCGGCGCGTCCCCACCCCGGCGGCGTGGACACTGGGCTGGCGCTCCGCCTCGCTGCTGATCGAACGTCACGCGCGCGATCATGGCGATTGGCCGCGCGCCGTCGCCCTGTCGGCGTGGGGCACCGCCAACATGCGTACCGGCGGCGACGACATCGCACAGGCCCTGGCCCTGATGGGGGCCCGGCCCCGGTGGGAACCCGCCTCCGGCCGGGTGGTGGGCTTCGAAATCCTGCCGCTGTCGGTTCTGGACCGCCCGCGCGTGGACGTCACCCTGCGCATTTCCGGATTCTTCCGCGATGCCTTTCCGGCCCAGGTTGACCTGGTGGACTCGGCAGCGCGGGCCATTGCCGCCCTGAACGACGAGCCGGCCGCGTTGAACCCGCTGGCCGCCACCGCACACGCCGAGGCCGCACGCCTGACCCGTGACGGCCTGCCCGAGGCCGAAGCCCGCCGCCGCGCCGGTCACCGCGTTTTCGGCGCCCGCCCGGGGGCCTACGGCGCCGGCCTGCAAGCCCTGATCGACGAACAGGGCTGGGAGACCGACGCCGACCTGGCGGCTGCCTATGTCGCCTGGGGTGCGTACGCCTATGGCGACGGCGCCGCCGGGACGGGCGCGCGCGACCTGCTGGAGACACGGCTGTCAAAGGTCGAGGCCGTGCTTCACAACCAGGACAATCGCGAGCACGACCTTCTCGACTCCGATGACTATTACCAGTTCGAGGGCGGCCTGACCGCCGCCGTGCGCCATCTGTCGGGACGTCAGCCAAGCGTCTATCACAACGACCACAGCCGCCCCGAAAACCCGCGCGTGCGCACGCTTGACGAGGAAATCGCGCGCGTCGTGCGCGCCCGCGCCGCCAACCCGAAGTGGATCGCGGGCGTCATGCGCCACGGCTACAAGGGTGCCTTCGAGATCGCCGCGACGGTGGATTACCTGTTCGCCTTCGCCGCCACCGCGCGGTGCGTCAGGGACCACCATTTCGACCTGCTGTTCGACGCCTATCTGGAAGACGCGACCGTGCGCGATTTCATGGCCGAGGCCAACCCGGACGCCTTGCGAGAGATGGCGGCGCGCTTCCAGGAGGCCATGGACCGCCGTCTGTGGCGGCCGCGGCGCAACGACACCGGTCCCCGGCTGGCCGCCCTGCTGGGCGCACGCGAAGGCGGCGGCGGGTGACCGCCCGGCCTATCCGGTCGCGCCCAGGCCGGCGGCGATGGCATTGACGGTCTGCAACAGAGACGGCAGAGCGCGTTCGGCCGCCTGTTCGCGGCCCTCGGCCCGCAACGCGCGCCAATCCCGGAGAAGCTGGATCTGGCGATCGTGGATCGGCACCAGCGCCGGCGCGCGCAGCGACAGAACGCGATGGACACGCGGCCGCATGTCCGCCAGCGGCCCCTGATAGATCGCCTCCAGGCCCTCGCGGGTGCGCTCGTATTCCTCCCGGATCACGCCGAACACGCGCGCGCGCGCCCGCTCGTCGTCCACCAGCCCGGCATAGCGCGCCATGATCTCCGGATCGGCGGTGGCCCAGGCAGTGGCGGCATTGCTGAACAGGTAATGCAGGAAGGGCCATTCTGTGGCCCGTTTGCAGTCGGCCAGCCGGGCGAAGGCATCCGGGTCGTCCTCGCGCAGGGCCGCCAGGGCGGTTCCAAGTCCGAACCAGGCCGAGACCAGAAAGCGCGCCTGACTCCAGGAGAACACCCAGGGTATGGCGCGCAGGTCCTCCAGGGTGCGACGGCCAGAGCGGCGAGCCGGGCGCGAGCCGATGCGGCTGGCCTCGATGACATCGATGGGCGTCGCCTGAGCGTAGAAGTCCATGAAGCCCTCGGTCTCCAGCAAGGCGCGATAGCGCGCCTTGCTGGCACGCGCCAGCCGGTCCATGACCGGGGCCAGGGGATGGTCCGT
>CAYFTQ010000168.1:0-6146 GCA_964346035.1 uncultured Roseospira sp.
GGCCACCTCGGGCAGGGTCGAGGCGGGCAGTCCGGACAGGTCCGCCACCCCTTTCAGGAAGTCGCAGGGTTGGGCGAACAGAACGCGTCCCGATTCGCGCCGGGCGGCTTCTGCCGCCGGGTTGGTGCCGGCGGCTTCTGCCGCCGGGTTGGTGCCGGCGGCTTCTGCCGCCGGGTTGGTGCTGTCCCCGGCCTCGTCGGGTTGGCCGGGCGGTTGCTTCGTGTGCTCGCCCATCGCCGTTGGCCCTGCCTTACGCTGTCTTACGCTGCCTTACGCCGGGTTCATCGACACACCCATGCGCCGCATGATGAACCACTGCTGCGCGATCGACAGGGCGTTGTTGATGGTCCAGTAGATCACCAGCCCGGCCGGGAACTGGGCCAGCAGGAACGTGAACAGGATCGGCAGCATGGACATGATGCGGGCCTGCGTGGGGTCGGGCGGGGCCGGGTTCAGTTTCTGTTGCAGGTACATCGACGCGCCCATGATCAGCGGCCAGATGCCGATGCTCAGGAACTGCGGCGCGCCCCAGGGCAGCAGGCCGAACAGCTCGAACAGGTTGGTCGGATCGGGTGCGGAGAGATCCTGGATCCAGCCATAGAACGGCGCGTGACGCATTTCGATGGAAACGAAGAGAACCTTGTAGAGCGCGAAAAACACCGGAATCTGGATCAGGATCGGCAGGCAGCCGGAGACGGGGCTGGCCTTCTCCCGCTTGTACAGGGCCATCAGCTCCTGGCTCATGCGGGCGCGGTCGTCCTTGAACCGCTCCTGGAGTTTCTTCATTTCCGGCTGGATCTTCTTCATTTTGCTCATCGACGTGTACGACTTGTTCGCGAGCGGGAAGAAGACAATTTTCAGCAGAATTGTGAAGGCAATGATGGCGAGGCCGTAGTTGCCGAGCAGGCCCTCAAGCCACAACAGGGAATAGAAGAACGGCTTGGTCATGAAGTAGAACCAGCCGAAATCAATGGCCAGGTCAAAGTTCGTGATGTTCAGGTCGTCCGCGTACCCGTCCAGCAACTCTACTTTCTTGGCACCGGCGAACAGGCGGTTCGTCGTCTCCATGCTGCCGCCCGGAGCCACCGTCTCGCCAGGCAGCCGGTAATCCACCTGGAACCGGTCGTGCCCGTCCACGGTGCGCCGGGAGAATCGGGTGTCCGCCTGCACCGCCGGGTCAAAGGCCAGGGCCGCCAGCCAATACTTGTCGGTAATGCCGATCCAGCCGCCGGTGGTGGTCTGGGCCTGGGTCGAATCGTTGTCCTCAAGGTCGCCGTAGTTGACCTCCTTGAGCGTGCCGTCGAACACGCCCAGCGGGCCTTCATGCAGGATCCAGATGCCGGTCGTCTGGGGCTTGTCGGTGCGCGAGACCAGGCCGTAGGGGAACAGCGTCACCGCCTGTCTACCGGTGTTCTCCACCCGCTGGGTGATCGTGAACATGAAATGTTCGTCGATCGAAATCGTGCGTGTGAAGCGCAGGCCCTGGCCGTTATTCCAGGTCAGCACCACGGTGGTGTCCGGGCGCAGGGGGCCACCTGTGGCGCTCCATTCCGTGTCGGGACCGGGCAGGGCAACCAGGCTGCCGTCCGGCGCGGCGGCGGCCACCCAGCCGAATTCGGCATAGTACGGGTCGGGCGCGCCCTTGGGCGAGAACAGGTGAATGGGAGGGCTGTCGGGGTCCAGGGTCTCGCGGTATTCCGGCAGGGTCAGGTCATCCAGGCGGGCGCCACGAAGGCGGATGGAGCCCTGAACGGCCGGCGATTCGATGCTGATGCGCCCGCCGGCCGAGGCGGCGGCCGCGATGGCCTGCTCGCGGGTGACCTGGGCCGCTCCGGGTGCACCGGCGGAGACGGCGCCGGGCGCAGGTGGCGGCGCGGCGGCCTCGGTCCCGGGCGCCGGGGGCGCGTCCACACCGGCTGGGGGCGCGCTCGTGTCCCCGGCCGGCTGGCCGGTTGCGGGACCCGTCTGCTCGGAGGAGGGCGGAGGGGGCGCGACGACGGTGCGCCAGACCGTTTCGAATCCAAGCAGAACCGCGATGGAGAGCACGACCGCGAGGATCAGGTTACGCTGTTCGAGCATGAGTCCCTTGTCCGTCAGGAAACCCGGCCGTCCGTTCCGTGGGCGCCGGGATCATCGTCTGGGCCGTCGTCGCCGGGATGCGCCTGGGGCGGCGGGGTCCGGTTGCCGGGCTCGCCGACTCGCTTATCGGGCCGGGCCGGCGGGACCGGATCGTATCCCATGCCGCCCCACGGATGGCAACGAAGAATCCGCCGCAGGGCCAGCCATCCGCCCCGAAGCAGTCCGTGTCGCTCCAGCGCTTCCATACCGTACTGCGAACATGTCGGTAAAAAGCGGCAGTTGTTTCCCAGCACGGGAGACAGAACGAGCTGATAGAGCCGGATCAGGCCGCGCGCCAGATGGCGCGGCCAGTGGCCGGGCGGGGGCCAGCGCGGGGACCGGCCCGGTGCCCCGTTCGGAGACGTCATCCCCTGCCCCCCGTCGGTGTGTGTCCCTTGCCATCCGCGCCCGCCTTTCCGCCCGTCTGGTTCTTTCCACTCTTTTCGCCCTTGCCACGGTGCCCACGCCCGGTCTGGCCCCGTTGCGCAGTCGAGACGCGCTCCACCGCCCGGCGCAGGTCGGCAACAAGGGTGGCGAAGACCTGGGCGTTGGTCTCCTGTCGGCCGATCAGCACATAGTCCCAGCCTGGTCGGCCGGCCTCGGGCAGCACCAGGGTGGCGGCGGCGCGCAGCCGGCGACGGGCGCGATTGCGCACGACGGCGTTGCCCACCTTGCGGCTGACGGTGAAGCCGACACGCGCGGCGGGGGGGCGCGGGGCGTGTCGGGCGGTCGGATTGGGCGCCGCCTGAAGGATGAACCCCGGCGCCACCCATCGGTTTCGGGCGCTGGACAGACGCAGGAAATCGCCGCGCCGCTTCAGGCGCGGCACGGCGGCGGGTTTGTCCGGCCGCCGGGCCGGCGGGTCTGGGTCGCGTGCGACGTCGGGGGCCGACATGGCCGCCTCCCGCGTGGGCGGGTGGTGGCGTTGCGGCCTAGGCCGACAGACGCTTGCGGCCCTTGGCGCGGCGGTTGGCGAGCACGCGCCGGCCGCCCACGGTGGCGCTGCGGCTGCGGAAGCCGTGGCGGCGCTTGCGGATCAGGCGGCTGGGCTGATAGGGGCGTTTCACGGCGGCGACTCCGTTGGCGTTCGCGGGTGTTGCGGGAAAGCGGCCTTATACGGGGCCGGCGGGGCCAAGTCAACGGCGCGCGCCGGGGCTTGCGCGGGCGCGCCGGAGCGGGCAGGCTCCGGCGCCATGACCCAGCCGCTCTCTCCCCTCGACCCCGCTGCCGACCCTGTCGCCCGCCTGCTGGCCATCATGGCGCGCTTGCGCGACCCCGACAGCGGTTGCCCGTGGGATGTCGAGCAGACCTTCGCCACCATCGCGCCGCATACCATCGAAGAGGCCTATGAGGTGGCCGACGCCATCGAGCGTGGCGCCATGGCCGACCTGAAGGACGAACTGGGCGACCTGCTGCTTCAGGTCGTCTTTCATGCCCGCATGGCCGAGGAGGCCGGCCGTTTCGCCTTTCCCGATGTGGTCGCGGCGATTACGGACAAGCTGCTGCGCCGCCACCCGCATGTGTTCGGGAACGCCGAGGTGGCCGACGCCGCCGCCCAGACCGAGGCCTGGGAGACCCTGAAGGACCAGGAACGCGCCGCCAAGGATCATCATGGAGTTCTGGACGGCGTCAGCGCCGGCCTGCCGGCCACGACGCGGGCGCAGAAGATGGGCAAGCGGGTGGCCCGGGTCGGCTTCGACTGGTCCGATCCGGCGCGCCTGATCGACAAGGTGCGCGAGGAACTGGAGGAGGTCCAGGTCGAGATCACGGCGGATGCGCCGCAACAGCGCCTGCTGGACGAGGTCGGCGACCTGATGTTTACCTGTGTCCAACTGGCCCGTAAGCTGGATGTGGACGCCGAGTCGGCGCTACGGCATACCAACGCCAAGTTCGAGCGCCGCTTTCGCCATCTCGAACGGCGCCTGGCCGAGGGCGGGCGTGGCCCCCGGGACGCCACCCTGGAGGAGATGGAAGCGCTATGGCAAGAAGCCAAGGGCGTGGTCGGCTGAGAGTGGGCGGCGGGCGCCCCTGGCGCGGGGTCCCGAGGATTCTGGCCGCCGTCCTTCTGCTGCTGCCGCTGGTGGCGAGCTGCTACGTCCCCGACGACTTCCTGGTCGAGATCCGCGTGAACCGGGCCGGCGATTTCGGCCTGACCTATAAGGGGACGCTGACCTGGGCGCCGCTGTGGCGCGACATTCGTCGCGGCGAGCTGACCGAGGCCGAGATCGCCGAGAAGGTCGACAACGTGCGCAACGATCTGGTGCGCTATCCGGGCTTCGGGCGGGTCGAGCACGAAGGCGCCGGCCGCTTCCGCGTGTTCTACCAGACCACCGGACATGTCCAGGGCGAGGAAAGCTATTACTTCCTGCGCTCCAACGCCCGCGTGTTTGCCATCATTTCGCGGGACGACGGCCTGATGGTCGTGCGGACCCACGCCCTGACAGAACAGAACAAGGCCGATATGCTGGCCGTCGGCCTGGATACGCGCGGCAAGATGCGGGTGGTTACCAATCGCCCGGTGCTGCAACACAACGCCAGCGCCACGCAGGAAGCCGGCAACGGCTTTACGTACTATGACTGGGTGGTGGAAAGCGTCACCCAGGACGCGCCGCGTATCGTCATGGGCCGATAGGGAACGGCCAATGCCGCGTGCGCCGGGTTTCCGGTTCGGTCCGGGGTGGGGCTCCGAACGCGCCCGGCGCCGCCGGATCGACGCTCATGCGCACCACCCGCAGGTGGGCTGCTCCCGGTCCCTCGAAGCGCGCTCATGCCGTCACAGCGGCGCGTCCAGTCCCGGCCGGCTCAGACGCGGGCGGTCCGGACCCCCTCGGCCAGGGCGGCCACGAAGCCCAGCGGATCGTCTTTGGCGGCGATGCGCTCCACCAGCGCGGAGCCGACCACGGCGGCATCGGCGGCGCGGGCGATGGCGGCGGCCTGTTCCGGCCTGCGGATGCCGAAGCCGACTGCGATCGGCAGATCCGTATGGCTCTTCAGGCGGGCCACGGCGGCGGCCACCTGGGCCTCGTCGGCCGAGCGCGTGCCGGTGATGCCGGTGATAGAGACATAATAGAGGAAGCCGCCGCCATGGGCCAGCACGGCCGGGAGACGCGCCTCGTCGGTCGTGGGTGCGGTCAGCATGATCAGGTGCAGGCCGACCGGGGCCAGATGCGCGGTCAACTCCGGCGCTTCCTCGGGGGGCAGATCGACGATGATCAGTCCGTCGGCACCGGCGGCGGCGGCCTCGGTGGCGAATCGTTCAACCCCGAAACTGTGGATGGGGTTGTAGTAGCCCATCAGGACGACCGGCGTTTCCGTGTCGGCCTCGCGGAAGCGGGCCAGCATGGCCAGTGTGCGCGGCAGCGTTTGCCCGGCCTTCAGCGCGCGCAGCCCGGCGGCCTGGATGGTGGGGCCGTCGGCCATGGGGTCCGAGAACGCCATGCCCAGCTCTATGATGTCCGCGCCGGCGCCGGGCAGGCCGTCCAGGATCGCCTGGCTGGCGTCGGCGTCCGGGTCGCCGCCCATGATATAGGTCACCAGCCCGGCCCGACCGGCCTCGCGCAGGGCCGCGAAGCGCCGCTCCAGGCGGCGCGATTGCGGTGTCGTTGCCGCGCCCGCCATCACAGAGCTCCCCCGACATCGGCGCCCATCGCGGCGGCCACGGTGTTGACATCCTTGTCGCCGCGCCCGCTCATGTTCAAGACCATGATGTGATCGCGCGGCAGAGTCGGCGCCAGCTTGATGGCCTGGGCCACGGCGTGGGCGCTTTCCAGGGCGGGAATGATGCCTTCAAGCCGGGTGGTGGTCTGGAAGGCGTCCAGGGCTTCGCGGTCGGTCACCGGCACATAATCCACGCGGCCGCTGTCCTTCAGCCAGGCGTGTTCCGGTCCCACGCCCGGATAGTCCAGTCCGGCGGAAACGGAGTGCGCCTCGGTGATCTGGCCGTCGTCGGTCTGCAACAGGTAGGTCCGGTTGCCGTCAGCCGCCGGCGTGTTCGGCTTCGGCGAGGCGGCGGATGCGTTCGAGGTGGG
>CAYFTQ010000169.1:0-6142 GCA_964346035.1 uncultured Roseospira sp.
GGGGGTGCGGGTGGTCATGCGCGACCGGCCACCCCGACCCGAGACGATGGCCGTCGCGAGCGTGGACGCGGCGCTGGAATGGCTGGAGCGGGAAACGTGATGGCGGACGCCAGACCTTGACGAACATCCCGCAGGAACAGATCTTGAAGGGACCGTGGTTGCCGCTGCCTTCCCAAGATCCGGAGGACGTCATGGGTCCGTTTGATCGCATTACACAGAGCCCCGCCATCATGGGCGGCAAGCCTTGCATTCGAGGAATGCGGGTTACCGTGGGCATGATCGTCGGGCAGATCGGCGCGGGACATCGCGTCGACGATGTCCTGGCCGCCTACCCTTACCTGGAACGCGAGGACATTCTCCAGGCTCTTCGCTATCGCCCGTACCACCGGGGCGAATAGACCCACGCGCCGCCGTCCAGCGAGCGCGGAAAGCTCTGCGTCGCCGACGAGCCGACCAGGATCACGGTGCGCATGTCGGCGTCCTCCGGGCGGACCGCGCCCAGGGTGGTCACCCGCACGGACTCGTCGGGGCGGGTCACGTCGCGGGCCAGCACCACCGGCGTTTGCGGCCCCCGGATCGTTCGCAGCCGGTCCAGCGCCTGCCCCAATTGCCAGGGCCGCGCCTTGGACACGGGATTGTAGAGCGCCATCGCCAGATCGGCACGGGCGGCGTGGTCCAGCCGCTCCAGAATGACGTCAAACGGCTTCAGGTTGTCCGACAACGACAGCACACAGAAATCATGCCCCAACGGCGCGCCGACGCGGGCGGCGGCGGCCTGCGCCGCCGTGATGCCGGGCACCATGTCCAGATCGATGCCCCGCCACGCCGGGTCTGCGGCGTTGTGCAGGGCCTCCATCACCGCCGCCGCCATGGCGAACACGCCCGGGTCGCCGGACGAAATCACCGCGACACGCGCGCCGGCCGCCGCCAACGCCAGGGCATGGCGGGCGCGGTCCAGTTCCTCGCGATTGTCGGTGGCATGAACCGCCTGCTCCGGGCGCGGCAGGCCGACCAGACGCTCGGCCATGCGGATGTACGTCTCATAGCCGATCCAGTGATCGGCGCGGCGCAGCGCCTCGCGTGCCGCCGGCGCCAGCAGGTCGGCGCCGCCCGGCCCCAGACCGACCACCGACAGGTGCCCGCGCGGATGTCCCACCCTGCGCACGGCCTCGGGCGCGCAGGCGACCGCCAGCGCCACCGGCCCGTCAGACCACACTGGGCGATTCCGATCGGGCTCGGGCACCGCCGCCGCGACCAGCGCCGCCGGATCGGTGGACTCGGGCACGAACCGCACCGGCCAGCCTTCATCGGTCTCCAGGCGCCGCAGACCGGCGCTTGGCGCGTCGGTCTCCGGTGCGAGCACGCAGGCCACCGCCGCCGGCGCCAGTCCCGCCGCCGCCAGCGCCGCCGACACCCGCGCGGGCAGGTCATCACCGCCACCGGCCACGCCCACCACCACGGTCTTCGGATGAACCACCAGGTCGCCGTCCGCCGGCGCGCGGTCCTCCGGCGTGACGCGGATGCAGCGCGCACCATCGGGAGAGAACGGCAACCGGCTTTCCGCCAGCCAGGGCGCGTGGCCCTCCAGCCGCACGGAGGCGCCGCCGAGCAGGTCGGACATGAACGCCTTCGACGCGCCCGGATCGCGGGCGACATAGCCGGTGGGCGGGGCTTCCAGCGTGACGGCGAACCGCACGTCGCCGGTGGTGGTGATCGCCGGCGCGACGCCCAGGGCCTTGGCGATGCGCCGCGCCAGACCGTTGACCCCCTGCAAGCCACCCAGCAGCGGCACCACGGCGCTGCCATCCTCGGCCACCGCCAGGACCGGCGGTTCGGCCCGCTTGTTCTGAAGCAACGGGGCCAGGGTGCGGATGACGATGCCGCTGGCGCACAGGGCGACGACCGCAACGCCGTCGCGATGCAGCCCCCGCAGCGTCTCGCCGAAGCCGTCATAGGTCACGTCCGCGCCCGCGACCCGACCGGACAGGCCATACACCTGAGACCCAGCGGGGAGCGCGGCCTGAATCCGGCGCGCGGTCTCCAGACTGCCTTGCCCCAGCACGACGATGGCGGCCGCCGTGTCCACTCCCGCCGTCACGGCGTCAACCCCGGCCACGTCCGCCCCGGGATCAGGATCAGCGAGAAATAGGGCACGGTCTCCGGTTCAACCTCGGCCAGGGGCATCGTCCGCTGGGTATCCATTGTGGCCCGCTCGACATAGAGGGCACCGTCCATCAGCCCCAGGTCCGCGATCACCCGGCGGACCTTGGTAAAGGTCTTGCCCAGTTTCATTACCACCGCCGCGTCGGCGTCTGCGAGCCGGCGGCGCAAATCGTCTTCCGTCATGACGCCAGACAGCACGGCCAGGAACTGATCCCGATAGACCAGGGGTGTTCCCAGCACCGCCGCGCCGGCCAGGACCGAACACACGCCCGGCACCACCTCGGTCTCGAAGCGGCCGGACAGGCGGTCGTGCAGGTACATATAGGACCCGTAGAAGAACGGATCGCCCTCGCACAGCACGGCGACGTCACGCCCGGCGTCCAGATGGCCCGCGATCTCGCCGGCGCAGCGGTCATAGAACCCCTGAATCAGGGCTTCGTATTCGGGCGAGGTCGAGGGTGTTTCGATGGTCACCGGAAACACCATGGGCAGCAGGGTTTGGTCCGGCCTCAGGTAACCCTCGGTGATGGTCAGCGCGTGGCCCTTGCGTCCCTGGGCGCTGGGAAAGGCCACCACCGGGACCGCCCGCAACCGGTTCAGGGCCTTGACCGTGATGAGTTCGGGATCCCCGGGACCGACCCCCAGGCCGAACAGGCGTCCTTTGTGTGCCACCATGTCAGCCGTGCGTCTCCCGCCCCAGAGCATTCACGGCGGCCGCCGCCATGGCGCTGCCGCCGCGCCGGCCGCGCAGGGCGACGAACGCAACGCCGCGACTGTTGGCGATCAGTTCGTCCTTGGACTCGACCGCGCCGACGTATCCCACCGGGAACCCGAGGATCAGCGCCGGGCGCGGCGCCGCCGGGTCGTCCAGCAGGCTCAACAGGTGGAACAGCGCCGTCGGCGCATTCCCGATGGCGACCACCGACCCGGCGAGATGGGGGCGCCACAGCTCGACGGCCGCCGCCGAGCGGGTCGTCTCCTGGTCCCGCGCCATCTGCGGCACGGCCGGTTCGTTCAGGGTGCAGACCACCGCGTTGTCCGCCGGCAACCGCGCCCGCGTGATACCCTCCGCCACCATGCGGCAGTCGCACAGGATGGGCGCGCCGCTCTTCAGCGCCGCGCGCCCGGCGGCGCCCGCGCCCTCGGAGAACATCAGGTCGTCGATCACGTCCGGCATGCCGCAGGCATGGGCCACGCGCACCGCCACCGCCTCCAGGTCATCGGGGATGCGGCTCAGGTCCGCCTCGGATCGGATGATCGAAAAGGACTGGCGATAGATCTCGTGCGCGTCTCGACGGTATGCGTTCATGGCAGTCTCCCTGGACAAACTGTCGGGCGCCCCCGCAGGGACGAAGCGGAGCGAACCCCGTATCGGCAAGGGTTATCTACACTGTGCCTTTGTGGTGGGAAACCGGAAACGGGTCCCCATCGCCATGACTCGGGACGGGTTGCCAGAGCACGGTCCCGGGGCGTATCACGTCGATCGTTTTCCGGAGCGGCGGGTGAGAGGGACCATGGACCCATGGTTAACGGTGGTCGGCATCGGCGAAGACGGCCTGGCCGGCCTGAGCGAGGCGGCCCGGGAGGCGGTGCTGGATGCCGCCATGGTGATGGGCGGCGCCCGTCACCTGGCCCTGTTGCCGGAGGTCCCCGGCCAAACCCGCGATCCCTGGCCCACGCCATTCGCCCACGGGTATGACCGGGTGCTGGCCCGTCGGGGGGTGCCCCTGTGCGTGCTGGCCAGTGGTGACCCGATGTTCTTCGGCCTTGGGGCCACCCTGGCGAACCGCGTGCCGGCCACCGAGATGCGCGTCTTTCCGGCACCGTCGAGCGTCTCTCTGGCGGCGGCCCGGCTGGGCTGGGCGCTGCACGAGGTGGCCACGCTGCCGCTGCACGGCCGCCCCCTGGAAACGCTGCACCCGCTGCTTTCCGACGGCGCGCGCCTTCTGCTGCTGGCCGAGAACCGCGATACCCCGGCGCTGGTCGCAAGCCTGCTGTCGGCGCGCGGCTTCGGCCACAGCGCCCTGACCGTGCTGGAGCATCTCGGCGGCTCCCGCGAACGCCGCCTGGACGGAACCGCCGCCGCGTGGCCGCACCCCGCCGGCGCCGATCTGGCCGTGATCGCCGTAACCTGCGCGGCCGATCCCGGCACCGAGGGCGGTCTGTCGCGACTGGCCGGGCTGCCGGATGCGGCCTTCGACCACGACGGCCAGATCACCAAGCGCGACCAGCGCGCCGTCACCCTGGCTCGTTTGGCGCCACGCCCGGGCGAGGTGTTGTGGGACGTGGGGGCCGGCTGCGGCTCCATCGGGATCGAGTGGATGCGAACCCACCCGACATGCCGCGCCATCGCCATCGAGACTCGCGCCGACCGGCGCGACCACATCGCCCGCAACCGCGCGGCCCTGGGCGTGCCCGGGCTGGTCATCGTCTCCGGCGAGGCTCCGGCGGCGCTGGACGACCTGGAGGCACCGCACGCCGTGTTCATCGGCGGCGGCGTAACCGCCGACGGGGTGTTTGATGCCTGCCGGGCGGCGCTGAAGCCCGGCGGCCGGCTGGTGGCCAACGCGGTGACACTGGAAGGAGAAGCGGCCCTGATCGGTTTGCAGGCGCGCCATGGCGGCGAACTGACCCGCCTGTCCGTGGCACACGCCAAACCGCTGGGCGGCTTCCACGGCTGGCGCCCCGCAATGCCCGTGACCCTGCTTTCCTTGCGCAAGCCGGCTCCCGGCCCTGACAAAGAGTGAACGCCATGAAGACCATCCTGCTCATCGGCATCGGGCCGGGCGATCCGGACGCCCTGACCCTCGCCGCGATCAAGGCGATCCGGCGCACCGACGTGTTCTTTTTCCTTGAGAAGGAGGGCGACGGCAAGGACTCGCTGATCCGGTTCCGGCGCGACATCCTCGCCGAGCATGCCGGCGACCGGCCCTATCGCGTCGCCACCGGCGCCAGCCCGAGGCGGGACCGCGCCGCGTCCGACTACCAGGGCGCGGTGGAGGACTGGCGCCACCGTCGCACGCGGGTGATCGCAGACCTGATCGACGCCAACATGACCGACGGCGAGACCGGGAGTTTTCTTCTGTGGGGCGACCCGGCCCTGTACGACGGCACGATGCAGAACCTCCATGACCTGATCGCCGAGGGCCGCGACGACATTGCGTTCGAGGTCATCCCCGGGATCACCTGCATCCAGGCCCTGACCGCGAGGCACCGCATCCCGCTCAATCGTGTGGGCGAGGAAATAACCATTACCACCGGCCGCCAGATCGAGACCGGTGACCCCTCGACCGTAACCAACAGCGTGGTGATGCTGGACTCTCGCGATGCCTATCAGCGCCTGCGCGGCCAGCCGGACATGGACATCTTCTGGGGCGGTGATGTCGGCGGTCCGGACGAGGCGCTGTTGTCCGGTCCCCTGGACGAGACCGCCGACCGGATCGCCGAGACCATTAAAGGCCAGCGCGCCCGCAAGGGATGGATCATGGACACCTACATCCTGCGGCGGCGCCCGTCTGCCGAGTGACTGCGGGCCGGGATCGTTCGTCCGCCGGGGCCGACGCTATTCCGTGTGCTCGAACGAGGGGTCGGGAATGGGCTCGCGCATGGTCACGAACTCCTCGGCCGCCGTCGGGTGAATGCCGACGGTGGCGTCGAAGTGGGCCTTGGTGGCCCCGGCCTTCATGGCGATACCAAGGCCCTGGACGATTTCGGCGGCGTCCATGCCGACCATGTGAGCGCCCAGCACGCGGTCGGTCCGGCGCGAGACGATCAGCTTCATCATGGTCTTTTCGTCGCGTCCGGACAGGGTGACCTTCATGGGCCTGAAGCGCGAGATGTAGACGTCCACGGCCTCGCGGGCGCGGGCCTGGGCCTCGGTCAGGCCGACGGACCCGATCGGCGGCTGGCTGAACACGGCGGACGGAATGGCCTCATAGTCCATCGCGGTCGGCCGGATGCCGAACACCGTGGGCGCCAA
>CAYFTQ010000170.1:0-6117 GCA_964346035.1 uncultured Roseospira sp.
GGCCACCCTGGTCGTCAACAAGCTGCGCGGCGGCCTGAAGGTCTCCGCCGTCAAGGCGCCCGGCTTCGGTGACCGCCGCAAGGCCATGTTGCAGGACATCGCCATCCTGACCGGCGGCCAGGTGATTTCGGAAGAGGTCGGCATCAAGCTTGACAACGTGACCATCGACATGCTGGGCACGGCCAAGACGGTGACCCTGACCAAGGAAGAGACCACCATCGTCGACGGCGCCGGCGCCAAGGAAGACATCGAGGCCCGCTGCAACGTCATCCGCGCCCAGGCCGAGGAGACGACCAGCGACTATGACCGCGAGAAGCTCCAGGAGCGTCTGGCAAAGCTGGCTGGCGGCGTGGCCGTGATCAAGGTCGGCGGCGCCACCGAGATGGAGGTCAAGGAAAAGAAGGACCGCGTGGACGACGCCCTGCACGCCACCCGCGCGGCGGTTGAGGAAGGCATCGTGCCGGGCGGCGGTGTCGCCCTGCTGTACGCCTCGCGCACTCTGGACTCCTTGAAGGGCTCCAACCCCGATCAGCAGGCCGGCATCGACATCGTGCGCCGCGCGCTGCAGACGCCGGTCCGTCAGATCGCCGCCAACGCCGGCTCGGACGGCGCCGTGGTGTCCGGCAAGCTGATGGAACAGGATGACCCGAACCTCGGCTTCGATGCCCAGAACGGCATCTACACCGACATGCTGAAGGCCGGCATCATCGACCCGACCAAGGTCGTGCGGGCCGCGCTTCAGGATGCCGCCTCGATCGCGGGCCTGCTGGTGACCACCGAAGCCATGATCGCCGACGTCCCCGAGAAGAAGGACGGCGGCGGCGGCGGTGCCCCCGACATGGGCGGCATGGGCGGCATGGGCGGCATGGGCTTCTAGGCCATCCCCCCAGCCAGCGACCGTTCCGACGGCAAGGGCCGCGTCCGCAAGGGCGCGGCCCTTTTTCCTGTCGTGCCCGCGCGATCGCGGCGGCGCCCAGTTCGCCCGCGACGGCGGCGGCCGAATCTGGTTCAGTGGGGGCTGGCGCCTCGACCAAGGTGCGCCCTCCCTGTCCCCGTTCCGGTCCCCGTTTCCCGATCCTGTCCCATTCAAGGAGCCGCGACGATGCAATACGCGATCAGCCACGGTCCCGCCTTCGCCCTGCTGGAGATGACGATCGGCGAGGGTGAGCAGGTGCAATGCGAATCCGGCGCCATGGTCACCATGTCGTCCAACATGGCACTCACAACCCGCATGGGCGGGCACTCCGACAAGGGCTTTTTCGGTCGCGCGCTGGGCGGCCTGGCACGCTCGGCGCTGGGCGGGGAGAGCTTCTTCGTCTCCTCCCTGACGGCCGAGGGCGGCCCCGGCCATGCGGCCCTGGCGCCGGCCGCGCCGGGCGACATCCGCGACGCAGAGGTCTCCGGCCCGGCCCTGATCATCCAGGGCGGATCGTTCCTGGCCAGCTCGCCCGGGGTGGAGATAGAGACCTCCTACGGCGGCGCCCGCGCCCTGATGGGTGGCGAGGGCCTGTTCATGCTCAAGGCCTCGGGCGAGGGCACCGTCTTCCTGTCCAGCTTTGGCGCCGTCGTGCGGCACGACCTGGACGACGGCCAGACCCTGATCGTCGATAGCGGCCACCTGGTCGCCTACCGGGAGGGCATGGGGCTGGAAACCCGCATGGTCGCGGGCGCCGGCGGGATCTTCAAGCGCGCCTTCACCAGCGCCACCAGCGGCGAGGGCCTGGTGATGGAATTCACCGGCCCCGGCCCGGTGTGGATCCAGACCCGCAACCCGGATGCCTTCTCGGGCTGGATCGAAAGCCTGATCCCGGACCTGAAGAACCGCTCCAGCGGCCACCGGACCACCTGAGCGCCGGCCGCGCGCGGCAGGGCGGTGCTTTACGCGCCGCCCCGGCTTGACTATGGTCCGGACCGCGCGGGGGTCGCACCCGCCCCCCGTTGGTACCCGTGGCCGGCCCGCTCCCCGCCCCGGCCGCCCGACGCAAGTATTCTATGGGTCGCCGGCCGGGGGAGTGGGCCGGCACCGGAACAGGCGGATGGTTCACACCCGTCCGCCGCTCGTGACAATCGAAGGAGGCCCCAATGCGCGCCGAGGCGCAGGCCCTGATAGACCAGATCCAGCAGTCGATGGCACTGCTGAGGAGGCATCTTTGACTGGGACAACGCTGTCCGCCGTCTGGAAGAACTGAACGCTCTGGTCGAAGACCCCACGCTGTGGGACAAGCCCGATCAGGCCCAGAAACTGATGCGTGAGCGCACCCGCCTGGAGGAGGCCGTCTCCGGCTTCCGGGCGCTGGAAAACGGCGTCGAGGACGCCTGCACGCTGATCGAGCTGGGCGAGGCCGAGGGCGACCCGGACAGCATCACGGAGGGCGAGAATGCCTTGCGGGCGCTGCGCGACGAGGGCGCGCGGCGCGAGCTGGAAAGCCTGCTGTCGGGCGAGGCCGACGGCAACGACTGCTACCTAGAGATCAACGCCGGCGCCGGCGGCACCGAGGCCCAGGACTGGGCCCGCATGATGCAACGCATGTACGCGCGCTGGTGCGAGGCCAAGGGCTATGCGCTGGACTATCTTGAGGAAAGCGAGGGCGAGGAAGCCGGCATCAAGTCCTGCACCCTCCAGGTCAAGGGCACCAACGCCTATGGCTGGCTGAAGACGGAAAGCGGCGTGCATCGACTGGTGCGGATCTCGCCCTTTGACAGTTCGGCGCGCCGGCACACCAGCTTTGCCTCGGTCTGGGTCTATCCGGTCATCGACGACAGCATCGAGATCGACATTCAGGAAAAGGACTGCCGCATCGATACCTACCGCGCCTCCGGCGCCGGCGGGCAGCACGTCAACAAGACCGACAGTGCCATCCGCATCACCCACGAGCCCTCCGGCATCGTGGTGCAGTGCCAGTCGGAACGCTCGCAGCACCAGAACCGGTTCCATGCCTGGAACATGCTGCGCGCCCGCCTGTACGAGGCCGAGTTGCAGCGCCGCGAGGCCGAGGCCCAGGCGCTGGCCGATTCAAAGACCGATATCGGCTGGGGTCACCAGATCCGGTCCTATGTGCTTCAGCCCTATCAGATGGTGAAGGACCTGCGCACCAATCTGGAGACATCGGACACCCAGGGCGTTCTGGATGGCGACATTGACCGGTTCATGGCCGCCGCCCTGGCGGCACGGGTCGAGGCGTCGGGCGACGGCGTGACCTCCTGATCCCCGCCCGCCCCGCATGGAGGGCCGCTCGCCCATGTTGAACTGGATCACCGGGCTGGGCGTGTTCGTTCTGGCCGTCTATCTGGGTGTGGGCGCGTGGCTGTTCGTGGCCCAGGACCGGCTGATGTTCGCGCCCGGGCCGCCGCCGCCGCCGCCCAAAGACACCGAGGCCCCCGAACTGCGCCCCGTAACCGTGACCACGCGGGACGGACTGGACCTGGTGTCCTGGTACGCGCCGCCGCCCGACGAGGCGGCCCCGGTGGTGGTCTATTTCCATGGCAACGCCGGCAACATGGCCGGGCGCGCGCACAAGGCCCGCGCCTTTCTGGATGCGGGGCTCGGCGTGCTGCTGGTCGGCTACCGGGGCTACAACGGCAACCCAGGCCGTCCCGGACAGGCCGGGTTCCGGCTGGACGGGCTGGCGGTGCTGGACTTCCTGAACAACGCGGGGATCCCGCCGGAGCGCCGCGTGCACTATGGCGAGTCCATTGGCTCCGGCACCGCCCTGCCCCTGGCCGCCGAACGCGGCGCCGGTGCCGTCGTGTTGGAGGGTGCCTTTACCTCGCTGGTGGACATGGGGCGCCATCAGTATCCGCTCTATCCCGTCGCGGCGCTGATCCGCCATCCGTTCGACAATCTCGCCGCACTGCGGACCCTCACTGCGCCGCTGTTGGTCCTGCACGGCGCCCGCGATGACCTGGTCCCGCCCTGGATGGCCGAACGCCTGGCGGAGGCCGGTCGCGACGGTCCGTCCGCCCGCGTGGCGCTGAAGATCAACCCGGCGGCCGGTCACGTCGACCTGTTCGACCATGGCGGGGCGGCCACGGTGATCGCCTTCCTGCGGGCGGTCATGCCCGAGCGCTTCCCGGCGCCGACGGCGGCGCACTGACCATGCCCACCGAGATGCGCCGCATCGTTCTGACCATGGCGGAATTCCAGGACGCCCTGAAACGCTTCGTGGAAAGCCGCCCGCGCATGTTCCACGATGCCCGCCTGATGGACTGCCGACTGGTTCGGGACGACCCGGTCGAGGTCGAGGTCATCGTTCATCCGCGACAGACCAATCAGACCGTCTATACCCTGGGTGGCCCGCACCTGGCCGCCGCCCTGATCAGTTATTGCCAGCAGCAGGGAATCCCGTTGTCGCGCTCGGCCGCGAAATCCGTGCGCCGGGTCAGGAACGGCATCGCCCTGGACATGAGCATCGCGCCGGAGTGATCGGCGCCACCGCGCTGCGGTGACTTGACGCTCGTGCCCGGATGGTCTATGTCCCGGGCCTTCCGCAGCCAACCGCCCCGCCCAAGCGGGGTCCGGACGGCTGGCACGGGGCGCATGGCGGGTATAGCTCAGTTGGTTAGAGCGCTTGGTTGTGGTCCAAGAGGTCGTCGGTTCAAATCCGACTACTCGCCCCACCCGCCCCACTCTTTTGCATCAGCGCCGGTTCGGCCCGACCCCAAGGCCGGTTGATCCTGTCCGGCGGGTGCCGCACCTCCGCCGGCGACGACAGGGCTCCGTTGGCCATGCGCCCGCGCCAGGACGGACGCGGCCCGGATGCGCCGGCTTCACCCCGGCCAGATGAAGAACAGCAGCAGATAGGCCAGCAGGAACAGGCTCACCACCACCGCCGAGGCGTTGATGGACCAGGTGCGGCCCAGCACACCACCGGGGCCGTGGGTGCGCGCCGTCCATGCCATCACCCGCTCCACGACGCCCTGCCGCAACCCGGTCAGCAGCAGGCGCCATTGCTCGCCGACGGATTCCTTCAGGGCGTGCGCCAGCGTCGGCCCGGCGACGCGCCACAGCCAGTCCCAGTCCAGCGTGACGGTGCGGGTCCGCTTCATCAGCGGCAACAGGATGAAGAACGCCAGCCCCGAGAACAACAGCAACTGAAGCTGGGTGACGATGTGGGCGCCGGTGTAGGCCTGATAGTCCACCGGATAGGGCAGGATGGCATACAGCGGCCCCGGGAACAGGCCGATGCCGAGGCACAGCGCGGCGAAAACGATCATGGCGGCGCGCATCGGCCACGGCGGCTCCTTCGGCCGCAATCCGCTGTCCCGCTGGAAGAAGACGAACCACGGGAACTTGATGCCGGCATGCAGGAACACACCCGCGCTGGCGGCCTGCAACAGCATCCAGACCCAGACCATGTGCTGATCGGCGGCGCCCTGCGTGATCATGGACTTGGTCACGAAGCCCGAGGTCCAGGGGAAGGCCGAGATCGCCAAGGCTCCGATGATGCCACACACCGCCGTCACCGGCATGGTCCTGAACAGCCCGCCCAGATCCGTGCATTTGCGCAGGCCGGTCATGTACAGGACGGCGCCGGCGCTCATCAGCAGCAACGCCTTGTAGATGATATGGGCGAAGGCATGGGCGGCGGCGCCGTTCAGGGCCATCTCTGTCCCGATGCCGATGCCGCAGACCATGAAGCCCACCTGGTTGATGATCGAATAGGCCAGGATGCGCCGCATGTCGTTTTCCAACAGCGCATAGATGATGCCGTAGAACACCATGTACAGGCCGACCCAGATCAGGATCTCGGTGCCCGGAAAGCCCCGCAACAGCACGTAGACCGCCGTCTTGGTCGTGAACGCCGACAGGAAGACCGTGCCGCTCCAGGAGCCCTCGGGGTAGGCATCCGGCAGCCAGGCGGTCAGCGGCGGCGCCCCGGCGTTGATGAGGAATCCGGCCAGCATCAGCCAGGTGGCCGGGGTGTCCGCCGTCATGGCGGCGAACTCGGTCGAGCCTGTCGCGGCCACGTGCCCGGCGATGCCGGCCATCAGCACCGCGCCGCCCAGCAGGTGCATGAAGGCATACCGCAAGCCGGCCTTGCGGCTGGCAGCCGTTCCGGGCGACCAGATCACCAGCGTGGAGGCCACCGCCATCAGCTCCCAGAAAACGAAAAGAGT
>CAYFTQ010000171.1:0-6110 GCA_964346035.1 uncultured Roseospira sp.
GGGTTCCGCCTTCGCGGCAGCCGCCGCCCGGCCCGGTATCCAGCGCGCCAGCACCTCGCGCAGGCGGGCCATTTCCAGCGGCTTGGCCATGTAATCGTCCATGCCGCAGGACAGGCAGCGTTCCGCCTCTCCCTGCAACGCATTGGCGGTAACGGCGATGATGGGCAGGTGAACGGACCCGCCGGCCTCACGCTGGCGGATGGTTTCCGTAAGCTCGAACCCATCCATGACCGGCATGTGGCAGTCGCTCAGCAGCAGGGCGTGTCCGCCGGCCTCCAGCAGGGTCAGCGCCTCCTCACCGTTGTCGGCCATCTCGCAGGCGTGACCCAGAAGGGCGAGCTGGCGGCCGATGACGTCACGGTTGGTGGGGTTGTCTTCGGCCACCAGGATCAGGCGGCCCTCGGCACGGGCCGCCTCGACCGTGGGCGCGGTGCCCGCGTCGTCGGGGTCGGCCTCGGCCGGGATCGCGCCGACCTCCATTTCCGGGCTCATGCGGCCGGCGGCCGTGGCCATCGCGCGCAGGAAGCTGGAGCGCAGCATGGGCCTTGCCTCGACCACCACCGTATCGGGCGCCACCAGCCCACGCCGCGCCGAGCGGTCGGCGCTCAGCAGCACGAAGCGGGGCCTGTGTGTGGCGGCCCGCACTGCCCTCACCGCAGCATCCCGCTCGGCCACCCCCCATGAATCCGAGACCACCACGATATCGGCCGCGTCGGCTTGGTCGGGCAACGTATCCAGCGCGTCCACGTTGGTCACACTGGCCCCTGCGGCACGGCAATAGCGCTCCACCGCCTCGCGGGTGTCGGCGAAGCGGGGACACTGGAACACCCGCAGTCCGGACAGGTCGATGTCGTCCGTGCCCGTCTCGTTCTCGACCACCTCGAACGGCAGCGTCACCGTAAACGTGGAGCCCTGGCCCTCGGCGCTGTCCACAGTGATGGTGCCGCCCATCAGATCGGTCAGGGTCTTGCAGATGGACAGGCCCAGTCCGGTGCCGCCGAAGCGCCGGGTGGTGGACTGGTCTGCCTGGGTAAACGGCGTGAAAAGCTGGGCCTGGGCCTCAGCCGACATGCCGATGCCGTTGTCGATGATCGCGATGGCGACCAGCCCCCGGCCGGTTTCGCGGCCAGCGTCGTCACGCTCCGGCCCCAGGTCGTCGACCCGCAAGCCGACGCGGCCCAGGCGCTCGTCGGTGGTGCTGGTGAACTTGATGGCGTTGCCGACCAGATTGAACAGGATCTGGCGCAGGCGGACCGGGTCACCCATGACCTTTTGTGGTCCGATAGGGTCAATATACAGCGAAAGTTGCACACCCTTGCGCGTTGCCGTGGACAGCAGGGTTTCCGTGACCCCTTCCATGATGGCGCCGATGGACAGGGGAATGGATTCCAGGGTCAGCTTGCCGGCCTCGATCTTCGAGAAATCCAGGATGTCGTTCAGGATGTGCAGAAGGGAAAAGGCGGACTCCCGGACCGTGTTGACCATGCCGCGCTGGTCGTCGCCCATTTTGGTCGTCGCCAGCAGGTCGATCATGCCGATGACGCCGTTCATGGGCGTTCGGATCTCGTGGCTCATGGCGGCCAGGAAGGCCGACTTGGACTGGTTGGCGGCCTCCGCGCGATCGCGCAGGTCTTCGGCGTGCCGGCGTTCCTCGGCCAGGTCGTACATCATGTTCAGCGAGGCCCGCCGGGCGTCCGCCAGTTCCGTCACCCGCGCGGAAAGCTGTTGTTCGATGCGCTTGCGATCCGCGATGTCGGTGGCGATGCCGCACAGGCCGTCACGGGTCCCGGTCTGGTCGATCAACGGCACCTTGATCGACAGCAGGACGTTTTCTCCGTTGGCGTCGGGCGTGGTTTCCTCGAACTCCATGGCGCGGCCGGCTGTGATCGCCGCACGGTCGTTGGCCAGGAAACTCTCGGCGATGTGCGCCGGAAACAGGTCGGTGTCGGTGTGGCCGATGGCGGCCTCGCGGCGGCGGTTGAACTTCTCTTCCCACTGGCGATTGACGAAGATATAGCGGCCGTCCGCGTCCTTGGCATAGATCAGCGCCGGACTGTTCTCCAACACGCTTTCCAGCAGCAGTCGGTTGCGGTTCAGGGCCTCTTCCGCCTTGTGCCGGGCGGTGATGTCGCGTGTGATCGCAAGCATGCCGACGATCACTCCATGGACATCGCGGATGGGGTGTTTCTGGGAATGAATCCAGCGCATCTCGTTGGCATGGGTGATGACCGTGCGTTCGACATCAAGGCCCGGACTCTCGCCGTCCAGGATGCGGCGTTCCTCCGCCATGAAGACGGTCGCCTGTTCGGAGGGGAACAACTCGGCGTCGGTCTTGCCCAGCAGGTCGCGCCACGACGCCAGCCCGGCCAGGCGCGCCAGGGCCTGGCTGCCGCCGACGAAACGCTGTTGGGCGTCGGTTATGGAGATATAGTCCTGGGTGGTCACCATCAGGGCGACGAAGTTGCGGCTGAGCGCGGCCAACTCGCTGACGTCCCGGGCCGAGATGATCAGCAGCGGCTCGCCGTTGCGCCAGCCCTGGCGGGCGTTCAGTTCGACCTCGATCAGCCTGCCGTCGCGGGTGCGGTGGCGGCTCTCCAGAGTCGCGAAGCCATCCGGTCCCTGTTCGGCAAGCACGGCGGACACCTGTTCGACGGTCAGATGTTGGTCGATGTCCGCCCAGGTCAGAGCCATCAAGTCGTCACGGTCGTACTCCAGCTTGCGCACTGCGGCGTTGTTGGCATAGGCCAGCGCACCGTCCTTGGCACGAACCCAGAAGACGCCATCGACGCTGTTGTCCATGGCCTCCTGGGTAAAGGTCAGGTCGGCCAGCGAGCGGGCCAGATCGGCGCGCGACTGTTCCAGGTCGGCTTCGCGGGTCAGGCGCTCCGTGATGTCGGAAAACGAGGCCACGACGACCGTGTCCCCTGCGGCAGCAAGATCCGTGCGCGTCACCGGGGCGGTGTTGACCGACACCCAGCGCCGCTCGCCGTCCGGCATGGCCAGGCCCATCGTGGCGTTGCGGACCGGCTGGCCGGTGCGCAGGGTGCGCAGGGCCGGGAAAGCCTCACCCTCCAGGGGCCGGCCATCCGACCCCACGGCCTGCCAGCGCGCGTCCAGAATGCCGCGACCGATCAGCTCCGCCTCAGGCAGCCCCATAATCCCGGCGGCGGCGCGGTTGGCGCTGGTGATGGTGCCTTGGGCGTCATGGGTCACGACACCCTCGACCAGAGCATCCAGCGCCGCGCGCAGGGTGGCTTCGGAGGTTCTCAAGTCCTGCTCTGCGTGCAGCGCCGCCATGGTCAGCAGAAGAAAACTCAGCGCCAGGACCCAGATCACGGGAACCAGGAACATCGGACCGCCGAACACGTGCTGGCCAAAGATATTCGAGAAACCGGGCGTAATTGCGAAGAAGACAGAACTGGCCAGATAATACAGGGAAGCCACTGCGGTCAGTCCTGCGGCGGTCAGGCGGGTCTTCTTGTCACCGTAGCCGTGCAGGAACTCCAGGCAGAGCCAGCAGGTAATGATGGCATGTCCAAGATGCGCCGACCCAATTCGCATGTGCGGCAGGTCCAGCAGAATGAACGTCGCGTTTGCGAACGTCAGCAACCCGACGAGCGCCCAAGGCCAACGCAGGCGGACCGTTCGCTCAAAAAAGGCGCGCAGTCCCAATGCCACCAAGACAGCCCCACCATGAAGGAACAGATTGCCGGCCGGAGCGCCAATCATCAGCGGGATCGTCGGGCGCGCAAGAATGATCACAAGACCGAGGCTCATCGCTGCGAACCCGATGATCCACAGACGCAAGCCGGGGCATCGGGGCGCGGCGGCCAAATACAAAGCCAAGCCCAGGGTGCAAACCAATGTGACGACGGGCAGCATCAGGGCGACGGTGCGGTAGTCGATCATCGCGCGTCGGCCCTCGCGTCCGCCTCGACGCCCATGCGGCCGGCGCCGTTGTCCTCGGGAATCTCGTATCGCGGCGCCTCACCCCGGTCCTCCAGCAGGGCGTTGATCTCTCGCTTCAGCGCGATCATGCGCAACTCGCGCCCCACGGCCATATGGCTGAACTGCTCCAGTTCCTCGACCTTGGCGCGCACGGCGTCCTCGGCGTGCTTGCGTTCCGTGATGTCATAGACCCAGCCGAAATGACGGCCCCAGTCCCCCGCTGGAGCCAGCGTCAACAGGGTATGGACCGGGGTTCCGTCGGCCCGTATCAGGGTTACGTCCTCGTTCAGGATGGTCTCACCGGCGCTGAAGCGGGTGGTTATGGCCTCGCGTTCAGCCGGGTCGGCATAGTGTTCATGCGGCGACATCTCCTGAAGCTCTTCGCGGGGGCGCCCCAACAGCGTCGCCATGGCCGGGTTGGCATAAGAGATCCGGTCCTCGTCGCGCACGATGGTCGCGCCGACGGGCGAGCTTTCCATGACCGCCATCAGGGTTTCCTGGCTTTCGCGCACGGCCTGTTCCGCGACGCGCCGTTCGGTGATGTCCAGACCCAGGCCGTCCCAGCGATAGGCCCCGCTGGCCGAGCGGTGCGCGCGTGCCGCCGCCTCGACCCACCGGATCGCACCATCGTCCCCGACGATGCGGAAGGTTTCGTGGAAATAACCGCGCGAGGCCTCCACTTCTCTATACGCGGCGCGCACTTGCGCCCTGTCCTCCGGATGCAGGGCGGAGAACACGCGCCGGGTCAGGGTCCCTTCATCGGCGTCGGCCAGACCGAACACGTCGCGCATGTAGGGGCTGGCATAGGTGATCAGCGGCAGGCCGGGGCGCAGGAATTCGAACTGGAAGATCATCGCCGGCAGATTGGTGGTCAGGTTGCGGAAGCGTTCCGTCTGCCGGCGGTTTTCCTCCATGGCCAGGGGCAGGGCCCGTTCGGTGCGCTTGCGGTCGGTGATGTCGGCGAAGGTGGAGACGAACCCGCCGCCGGCGATGGGGCCGCCGCGCACCTCGACGAATGATCCGTCGGGGCGCTGGCGTTCAAAGGCATGGCGTTCGAACCGCCTGGCGATCTGGACGACCTCGGCCAGCAGACAATCCGGATCGCCGGGGCCGAACTCACCGCGCGCAATGTCGTAGGCCATGAGGTCCTCGAATGCGGCGCCCTGATGGACCAGGGGTTCGGGATAGTTGCGGATCTCGATAAACTGTCTGTTCCAGGCGATCAGTCGCAACTCGGCATCATAGGCAGCGACGCCCACCGTCATGCTGTCGAGAACGGCGCGGATCAGATCGCCCTGGCGACGGACCTCCGCCGCGCGTTCATCGGTGGTTCGCACGAAATGACGGAAGCTGTGCGCCATGTCCGTGATCTCGTCATGGCCCCCCAGCTCCGGGGCATCGCGTCGCCCGGCCACATGGTCATGCATCATGGCCTGGACCGCACGCATGCGAGAGACGACCCGGCGGTTGACATAGACCAGCGCCGTCAGGGCCAGCAGCAGCGACAGCCCGGCGACGATCATGACAATCTGGGTCCGCGTCACCGACAGGGTCTCGGCCCGGCTGAGCTCGGTCCGGGTCACGGTGGCGATCTCGTCCGTGATGGCTTCCACCTGAGCCACCAGCCGTTCCATGATGACCAGACGGTCGATGGCGCCACCGATCCGGAGATCCAGTAACAGAGCCTCAAGACGGGCCTCGAACAGCGGCGCCAGTTGGGCCGTTTCCGCGCGCACGGTGCTCCGCAGCGAGTCGGACAGCGCGGGATCGTCGAGCAGGTCGCGCCGAGCGGCCTCGAACCCCGCGCGATGGGCGGCCGCCGCCGACGGCTCGGGTTCAACCATGGCCAGGTTGGTGATATCGACCAGCCGCATCAGGCGGCGCGCCAAGTCGGGCGCCACCGTCACCCCGTCCGCGCCGACCCCCCCGAACATCAGGTTGATCCTAGCCGCGCGCAGCGCCGTCAGCCCCTCCTCAAGCTGGCCACGGCGGCCAGCCTGCCGCTGCTTCAGGCCATAGAGGTCATCGGCGGTCCGTTCCACCATGGTCAGACTGGGCTGCCTTCCGGCCTTGTCCGCCGCCGAGACCCAGTCCGGGGTCAGCGCCTGGGTGGCCGCGCGCAGATCGTCCGTCAGGTCGCGCAATTGGAACACCGCCGTTTC
>CAYFTQ010000172.1:0-6080 GCA_964346035.1 uncultured Roseospira sp.
GGCGCCGCTCCGACCGTTCGCCGAACAATCCGACCACGCCGCCGCCAGCGGCGCGGCGTAACCGCTGGACGCCCTGGAAATCCTGATGGCCGCATCCTGGGATGACGTGAAATTCGCCCGCCACCGCGTTCAGGCCGAGGTCATCGGCCCGAGCCGGCTGGCCTATATCGTCGTGTTCATCGTTATCCTGTTCTTCATTGCCGCCTTCCTGTGGGCCAAGTTCACGGTCATCGACGAAGTCACCCGCGGCGAGGGGCGCGTCATCCCGTCATCCAAGGTTCAGGTGTTGCAGAACCTGGAAGGCGGCATCGTCGAAGACATTTTGGTCCAGACCGGCGAGATCGTTGAGAAGGGTCAGGTCCTGGTGCGGCTGGACGCGGTCGGCTTCAGCTCCGACGCCGGCGAGTTGAAATCCCGAGAGACCGCGCTGGTGGCCCGCATATCGCGCCTGACAGCGGAGGTCGAAGGCACGGAAATGCGCCTGCCCGCCGAATTCCTGGCGCGCGCCCCGGAGGTGGCCCAGTCCGAGCGGGAGTTGATGCAGTCGCGCCGGGAAAACCTGGACGTTCAAATCAGCATTCTTGAAGGCCAGGTCTCGCAGAAGCGCCAGGAGCTTCTGGAACTGGAGAACCAGGTCAACCAGGCCAGGCGCAGCCTCAACCTTGTGTGGGAGGAAATCTCGATCACCCGCCCGCTGGTCCAGAACGGCGTTGTTCCGCGCGTCAATCTCTTGCGCCTGCAACGCGAGGCCAACGACCTGCAAGGCGAGATCGAGGCCGCCGAACTGGCCCTGCCCCGGGCCGAGTCCGCGCTTCAGGAGGCCACCGAGCGGGTCGAGGAAAAGTACCTCACGTTCCGATCGGAAGCGCAGGCCGAACT
Source organism: uncultured Roseospira sp. (assembly GCA_964346035.1). Taxonomy (GTDB): domain Bacteria; phylum Pseudomonadota; class Alphaproteobacteria; order Rhodospirillales; family Rhodospirillaceae; genus Rhodospira. Next base: position 880 of record CAYFTQ010000172.1, read on the forward strand.
GACCGCCGCGCGCAGCGAACTGGCTGGCGTGGAGGAACGCCTGACCGCCGCTCAGGACCGGGTCGCGCGCACCGACATCCGCTCCCCCGTGCATGGCGTGGTCAAGACCATCAACGTTCGCACCATCGGCGGCGTCATCAGACCCGGCATGGATATCATGGAGATTGTCCCGCTGGACGACAAATTGCTGATCGAGGCCAAGGTCCGCCCCTCCGACATCGGCTTTCTGCGCCCGGGACTGGAGGCCATGATCAAGTTCACCGCCTATGATTTCTCTATCTATGGCGGCCTTGAAGGCGAGTTACAATCCATCAGCGCCGATACCATCGTCGATGAACAGACCGACGAGAGCTACTATCTGGTCACGTTGCGCACAGACAAGAGCAAGCTGACGCGAAAGGGTCAGGAATTGCCGCTAATGCCCGGTATGGTCGCAAGCGTCGATATCCTGACCGGCAAGCGCTCGGTTCTGGACTATCTGCTCAAGCCAATCCTGAAGACACAATCGCGCGCCCTGACGGAACGCTGAGGATGATCGGCGCCAACCGCATAGGGCATCCCACCGACGGCCATCCGGTCCGCTCGCCCCGGCGCAGGTGCCGGCGCCGGAAGGTGATCGTGTTGGCGGGCGTGCTGGCGGGCGTGCTGGCGCCGGCCCTGGGACCAGCGCCGGCCCGCGCGCAGACCAGCCCCGATGCCACCGCGGAGCCCGACGATCCGGTTCAAATTGATTTCATGAACACCGTATCCGTGCGCGCGCCCCACCTGGCCGCCTTTCCCCGCTGGCAGGCTGCCCTGGCCGCTGTCGAGCCCTGGCTGCGCCAGATGAGCCAATGCGTTGAGACCCCATGCCAGGACCTGGGCGTGGTGGAGAAAGTATGGCTGAACCGCATCCAGGGGTTGGCCCGCGTTCCCCTGGCGCGGCGGGTGCAGGCGGTGGCGGCCTTCCTGGACGACCTGCTGAACATCCCGCCGGAGGCCCTGGCCAGTTCTCCTGCCGGCCCCTGGCCGACGATGCGTGACATCCTGTCGGGCCAGAGCCGGGACGGCCTGGCGCTCGCGCTGGCCCGCTACTACACATTGCGGGCGACGGGCGTCGATCCCACACACCTGCGCATCGTGGTGGCCCGTGACGCCCTAACCCTGGATTCCACGTATGTGGTGGCCGTGAAAGGACCCGACGTCGCCCTGGCCATGACCCGTTACGGCGTGCAACCTTTCCAGGCGCGTCAAAGCCAGGCCTTCATTCCCATCTATGCCTTCAACCACGAAACCCGCTGGCTGTACTTCCTGGACGATGTGCTTGATCAGGTCCCGGCGCCCGAGGCCCGGGACACCGCCCCGGTCAGTGAGGAGACGACACGGTGACTCGCGCGTATTCGGACACGGCCCTGAAGCTCACCGACGGTTCCGGGAACGACGATCAGCCGGAGATCGCCGAGACCGCGCGCGAACGGCGTGCCGCCCTGTGGATCGCACTGGTGGTGGGGCTTCTGGTGCTGGCCGCCGGCATCATCCTGACCCATTGGATGGCCGGAGCCGAGCGCCAGGACCTGCGCGAGCAGGCCGAGACGCGCGCCGAGGCCGTGCTCAACGGACGCCTGAACCGGGCCAGGACCTGGCTGGCCGGGCGCGCCCAGAACCTGACCGCCCAGGCGCGCGGGGACGCCCTGCAGATCATCGCAACGGAACTCGCCGACGCCCGCGCCAGCGGACGCCAGGCCGACAACGCCACCGAACTGATCTTCCTGCGCATTTCCCTTGAACGTCAGACCGAAGCCTTCGGCGCCAGCGGCCTGTCGTTGCGCCATGTGGACGGCCAGCCCTGGCTGACTGTGGGCGGCACCGGCCCCGATCTGGCGGTGACCCCGACGGAGCCCGTCACGCGCGCGGCCCGCGACGGAGCCCCGGTCTTCCTCAAGGCGGAGACGGCAGCCTCAAGCCCCGGGGCCATCGATATCCTGGTGCCCGTCACGGCCTTGCAGGACGACGCCCGGGTGGTCGCGATCCTGTCGGGACGCTTTCCCATCGCAGGCCTTGTCGAGGCCCTGGAGGTTCCCGACGCCCTTGCCGAGGCTGGCGAATCCGTCACCGTGAACCAGCATCCGGATGACACCGCTGAAGGCACCGACCCGGCAGGCGACACGGAAATGTTGACGGTGACGCGGCGGCTGGACGACCTGCCGCTGGCCGTGCGCTATCAGCGCCCGCTGGAAGCCGTGCTGGTCGGGGCCAACGGCACCCTGACCGCAGGCTATATCATCTCGGGCATGGGGGCCCTGGCCGTGGTGATGCTGATCCTTGGCGTGGCCTGGCGCCAGGGCACGCTCGGCGATCGCGAACGCGCGGCGCAGTCGGAACGGTTCGCTGCGCGCATGTCGGCGGAACAGCGGCTGCTGGAAACCATCGTCGAAGGCATCACGGAATACCTGTTCGTCACCGATGGACAGGGCCGGGTTCGCCATGCCAACGGCGCCGCCTGCGATCTGGTGGGGGAACCGCGCGAGCGTCTGATCGGGCGCACCCTGGCAGACGTGCTTGACGACAGCGAGACCGCCACGCTTCTGCTGGCGCGCGTGCCGGAAGGACAGCTTTCGCGTCCCCTGGTGTGTTCGCTCCTCGGAACGGAGCACTGGGTCATGGTGCTGCGCAACCCCCTTGGCGAGGTGCCGGGGGGCGAGGACCGCTGGGTCCTTCTGGTGCAGGATGTTACGGAACTGGTCAACGAACGCATCCGCGCCGAGACCATTCAACGCGCCGTCATCCGCACGCTGGGGCGCACGGTGGCGGCCGCCGACCCCTATCTGGCCGATCAGGCCGCGCGTATGGAGCGCGTCGCCCTGCTGATCGCCGATGAAATGGGGCTGGAAGACGATGACCGCATGACGGTCGAGTTGACCGCCCAGATCTCGCAGATCGGCAAGCTGTTCGTTCCGCGTGACCTGCTGACCAAGACCGAACGCCTGACGCCCGAGGAACGCGAGGTCATTCAGAAGCACATCGAACACGCCTGCGCCCTGCTCAATGACCTTGACCCTACCCTGCCGATCAGCGACACCCTGGTCGAAATCACCGAACGCATGGACGGGTCGGGCTATCCGCGCGGCGTCACCGGCGACAATCTGTCGCTGCCGGGCCGTATTCTGGCGGTCGCCGACGTGTTCACCGCGCGCACGGCGGCGCGGGCCTATCGCCCGGGCGCGGCCCCCGAGGACATTCTTGAGATCCTGAAGGATCACGGCGACCGCTATGATCCGGAGGTCGTGGACGTGCTGGTCCGTCTTTTCAATGAAGGGCGGTACTAGGGTGTCATGGGCACCCATGGGTATTGATCCGATCGGCCCTCGTCCCGACTCTCCATGGCGACGACCGTACGCCGATTCACTGCGCCGGTGTGGTCACGCCGGCCGGACCCCATGAAATACCATGCCAGAAAGCCCCCCGATCATGCGCCGGATCGCGGCCTGGCCGAGGGTACGGCGGACACCGCGCCGCCGGCCCCGGCAGACTGAGGCCGATGGCACCGGCGCCGGCCGGGCGTCAGGCGTCAGGCGAGACGGGAGAGTGGCTCCCCGGACTCAGGCGCGCGCCGGGCCGGCAGGCGGTCCCAAACGGCCTGCTTGTCAGCAGCGCTCATACGGCTCCAGTCCCGGATCTCGTCGATATGGCGCAGACAGCCCCGGCACAGCCGGGTCCGTGTGTCCAGGGCACACACCTGCACACACGGCGACGGGACGTCAGCAGCGGCGTTGTCCGTCATCAGCAGCCGTCGCCCTTGATGGGCACAAGTTCCACAAGCGCCGCGCGCAGCGCCATGGTGCCGAAATCCTGGATGACCTCTTCAGCGACACCATTCTCGTGATAGCGCAGGCGCACTTCGTAGGCCGGCGTGCTCTGCCGACTGTCGTGTTCGAAAAAGCTGATCACCATGCGCCAGGAAGCATCCCGCAACAAATCGTGATCGGGCAGTTCAGAGGCCGCGCCGGCCTCGACCGCCTCAGTCACCACGGCCGTCGCCTGCATGGGGCCGCTCGTCTCGGAGCCGTCGAACATCGGCGCCGTCACCAGGCGTCCGCCGTCACGGGCGCGGTCCAGCACATGACGGGCATGCTGGATAGGCAACAGGACCTCGGCATCAAGGTCCATGGTCTTTTCCTCGGGCGCCTTGAAGAAGGCCGTCCCGCCCGCGCCCGGGTCCAGCACGGCGCGGCCGTCGATGCGCTCGTTAAGGCGCCCGTCCCGTTCCGAGCGCACCCGGAACCGATAGGCCGTACCGTCCTTGCTCTCCCAGGACACAAAGGACCAGTCCGTGTTGATTGCATCGCCCTGAGCATAAAAGAGATCAAGCCGGGTGTTGCTCTCCATGGCCCAGCCGTCGCAGGTATCGGATATGCGATAGGTCATGGTGCCGCGCGCGTTGGTGACCGCGCCGCCGGGCGCCCGACTGATCAGCCGCAGGTCATAGCGTGCCTCGTGCGAGGCGAACGTCATGGCGCCGGCCGCAACCGCCGTCTGAGGCGCCAGCAGCGCCGCCACCAGCAGGCCGAGGGCACCGCACAGCCCCGGAACGGATCGCCGGATGACCGCGCGCGGCAAGGATGAACGCATTATCGAGTCTCCTGTCTGAGCCATGGCCGGTTCCCCCTCGCGCGTTCCCCCTCGCGCGGGCGCGTGCCCAGGCATGTGGGGCCGTTCGCTTCCCGCGACCAGGATCCGGACCATCAAAAAACGGAGATAATCAGGCAGCATCACGCGCGGGCGCGTCGGCGCGCGCCGACCGCGCCCCGGAATCGAAACGCCGCCACGAGGGTCCCCTCGCGGCGGCGGTATCGAGCGACGCGGACGTTGTGCCTCTTCGTCGCGGGACGGTCCTCCCCGATCCACTTGCGTGGTGGAAATGATCTAACGCAGAGCGGTTCCTCCAAGCAAGAAAATTCGTCGCTGCAATGCAATAAACGCATGGCACGGGGAATAATCGCGCGTTCCTGTCATGCCTCCAGGTCCAGGACGACCCTCGCAAGGGTCAGGACATCGACCGACTCGGCCCCGGCGCGTCGCAACTGCCTGGTGCATTCATTGACCGTGGCACCGGTGGTCAGGACATCGTCGACCAGCAGCACGCGCCGCCCGGCGACGCGGTCCGGCCGCGCCACCCGAAAGGCGCCGCGCACATTGGCGGCACGGGCGCCCCGCCCCAGCCC
>CAYFTQ010000173.1:0-6044 GCA_964346035.1 uncultured Roseospira sp.
GAATCAGACCCCACCCCTCAGCTCAAGTCCGACAGGCTGCTAGGCCGGCGCGCCATCCTTGATGAACACAGCGGTGCCGTGCTGGCGCGCCATGCCGGCCGGGTGTGGGACGCGGTTGAACCGCAGGTGATGGCCCAGGCCAGGGCGCGCGGCAACGAGATCATCCATATCGAGCCGCCCGCGACCGAGCCCTTCATGGCCGCCTTCAAGGCCACGGAAGACCGCTGGCTGGCAGAGATGGCCGAACGCGGCCTTGACGGCCCGGCCCTGCTGGCAGCCGCCAAGGCGGCGGTGGCGCGCCACGCCGAGGCCGCCCCCGAACCCGCAACCGACTCCGCAACCGACTCCGCAACCGGCGCCGAGACGCGGTGAGACCCGCCCTGGCCCTGACCGGTCCGGCGGCGCGGGCGCTGGAGCCGCTGGCGCGGACCCTGGCGGCCTATGGCGGGGGCGTGCTGCTGCTGATCACAGCCGTGACCATGGCCAACGTCGCCGGCTTCGCGCTGAATGCCCTGGCGCGACCGCTGGGCGGAACGGTACCCGGCCTGTCCGGGTACGAGGAAATCGTCGCGTTGCTGGTCGGCGGCGCCGCCCTGGCCTTTCTGCCCTGGTGCCAGCTTCAGCGCGGCCATGTCGCCGTGGACCTGTTCACGCGCCACCTGCCGGCGGGCGCGACCGGCGGCATCGACCGCACCGCCCATGCCCTGACCGCTGCCGTCGCGCTGTTTCTCGGCCTGCAGATGGCGGCCGGGCTACTGAACGCGCGCGCCGACGGCATCGTCACCGGGGTTCGGGACTGGCCCGTGTGGCCGTTCCAGGTGCCGGGCGTGCTGGCCCTGCTGGTCTGGAGCGCCTGCGCCGCCCTGCTGGCCCTGGACCCGGAGGCCGCCCGACACGTGCGCCGGGAGCGCCACGACGATGGGTGAGCGCGAGCTGGTCGGGCTGGCCGGCCTGCTGGTCCTGTTCGGCCTGATCGCCGCGCGCGTGCCGGTGGCGCTGGCCATGGTGCTGGTCGGCGTCGGCGGCAACTACGCGCTGTCGATCGTGGCGCCGTTCCTGCGTTTCGACCCCTATCTGGCCCAGTTCAAGACCCTGACCTGGAACGTGGTTTCCAGCTACACGCTGTCGGTCGTGCCGCTGTTCATTCTGATGGGCTATCTGGCCGCACATGCCGGCCTCAGCCGCGACCTGTTCCAGGGCCTGAACGCCGTCATCGGCCGCCTGCGGGGCGGCGTGGCCATGGCCGCCGTGCTGGCCTGCGCCGGTTTTGGCGCGGTCTCGGGCTCGTCGCTGGCCACCGCCAGCACCATGGGGCGGGTGGCGCTGCCGGAACTGCGGCGGCTGGGCTATGCCGATGGCCTGGCGACCGGCGCGCTGGCGGCCGGCGGAACCCTGGGCATTCTTATTCCACCCTCGGTGGCGCTGGTCATCTATGCCATCGTGGTCGAGGCGTCGGTGGTCGAGATGTTCCAGGCCGCCGTCCTGCCCGGCCTGATCGCCGTGGCCCTGTTCGTCGCCGTCATCGCGGTGCGGGTGTGGCACCGGCCCGCGCTGGCGCCGACGCGACCGCCGCCGCCGGCGCCGGGAGAACGGCGCGCCGCGTTGCGCCGGCTGGTGCCGGTGCTGGCCATTTTCGGCGCCATCATCGGCGGGCTGGGGCTGGGTCTGTTCACCCCCACCCCGGCGGCCGCGGTGGGGGTGTTCGGCGTGCTGGCCTATGGCGTGGCGCTGAAATGGCGCACCGGCGCGGGCCTGGGCCGGCGCGAAATCGGCGCCGCCGCAGGCGATACGGCGATCACCGCCGGCATGATCTATTTCATCCTGATCGCCGCCGAGGTGCTGAAGGGCTTTTTCGCGCGCAGCGGCCTGCCGTCCGCCCTGGCCGATCTGGCGGCCGGCGGCGGCATGGACCCGTGGGGCATCCTGATCCTGGCTCTGCTTGCCCTGATCCTGCTGGGTTGCTTCATGGACTCGCTGTCCATGATCCTGGTGGTGGTGCCATTCCTGTTCCCGGTTCTGGCCACGCTCAACGGCGGCGACTGGGTCACGGCGGAGCAGGCGGCCTATGGCATGACCGGCGAGGACCTGAAGATCTGGTTCGGCATCCTGGCGGTGATCGTGGTTGAACTGGGCCTGATCACGCCACCGGTGGGCCTGAACGTGTTCATCATCCGCGCCGTCAGCGGCGGCGTCGGCCTGGGGACCGTGTTCCGGGGAGTGCTGCCGTTCTTCGCCGTGGAACTGGGGCGGGTGGGCCTGATCCTGGCCGTGCCCGCGCTGGCGCTGTGGCTGCCTTCGGTGCTTTAGGGAGCGGGCGCAGGGGCGCAGGCGCAGCGAGGCACCGAAGGGGTGGGCCTCAGCGCGCCGGCACGAACAGAAAGGCGCGCGCGATCTCGTCCGACAGCGCCTCATTGCGGGTGGTAAAGTCGGTCAGGAAGCGATGCAGGCCGCGCCGCTTCAGATCCTGAAGCCGCCCATAGCGCAGGCGGGAATACAGCTCTCCGGACAGCCGCGTGCATTCGGCGTCGGCGCGCAGCCGCTCCAGCAGCGGATGGATGCCGGCGTAGCAGGCATGCAGCGAACGCGGAAACGCCCGTTGCAGCACCAGCAGATCCACCACCTGGCGTGGCTTTATGCTGTCGCGATAGATCATGCGATACGCCTTGAAGGCGCTCATGGCCCGCAGCACCGCGCCCCACTGATAGTAGTCCACGGCCTCGTCGGCGCGGTCCTCGTCGGGCACCAGGCCGTGATACTTGACATCCAGAAGGCGCGCAGTGGCGTCGGCGCGCTCGACCCGGGTGCCCAGACAGGTGAAGCAGTACGCCTCGGTGGTCAGCATGGCGCCGTCGATGATGCCGGCAAAAAGCTGACTGCGCTCCTTGACCCAGTCGAAGAACTCGCGGAAGCCCCCTTCCAACAGCCGCGCATAGGTGATTTCGCGCATTTCCAGCCAGGTGGTGTTGAGCGTCTCGAACACCTCGGTCGGCAGCACGTTGCGTTCGGCGCGACCGTTCTCGCGCGCCGCCCCCAGGTTGGAGAGGATCGAGGACGGGTTGTCGGCATTGAGCGCCATGAAGGCGATGACATGGCCGGCGTTGACGGCATCATAGCGGGCCTCGAAGGCCTCGCGCTGGTCGGCTATCACCAGCGCGGGAAGCCACTCCCGCGCCGCGTCGCGGCCGCCCGGCAACTGCGACATGCGGTGGCTGGCATCCAGGACCCGCGCCGTGGCCTCGGCCCGCTCCATATAGCGCGCCATCCAGTACAGGTTCTCGGCGGTTCGGCTCAGCATGGCCCTATCGCTCCAGCACCCAAGTATCCTTGGTGCCCCCGCCCTGCGACGAGTTCACCACCAGCGACCCCTCGCGCAGGGCCACGCGCGTCAGGCCGCCAGGGACGACGGTGGTCGTCTCGCCGGTCAGCACGAACGGGCGCAGGTCCACATGGCGCGGGGCGATGCCCTGATCGACGAAGGTCGGGCAGGTGGACAAGGCCAGCGTCGGCTGGGCGATGAAGTTGCCGGGATCGGCCAGGATGCGGGCGCGATAGGCGCTGATCTCGGCCTTGGTGGCGCGCGGCCCGATGAGCATGCCGTAGCCGCCCGAGCCATGCACTTCCTTGACCACCAGGTCTTCCAGGTGCTCCAGCACATAGGCGCGATGGTCGTCCCGGCCCAGGAACCAGGTCTCCACGTTGGCCAGGATAGGCTCCTCGCCCAGATAGAAGCGGATCATCTCCGGGACATGGTGATAAATCGCCTTGTCGTCGGCAACACCGGTGCCGATGGCGTTGGCCAGCGTGACGCGGCCCTTGCGGTAGGCCTGGAACAACCCCGGCACGCCCAGTGCGCTGTCGGCGCGGAAGGCGCGCGGGTCCAGGAAGTCGTCGTCAATGCGCCTGTAGATGACATCCACACGGCGCGGTCCCTCTATGGTGCGCATGAACACGATGTCGTCATCCACGAACAGGTCCTGGCCCTGCACCAGTTCTATGCCCATCTCGTCGGCCAGGAAGGCATGTTCGAAATAGGCGCTGTTGAACTGTCCGGGCGTCAGCAGAACAACGGTCGGATCGTCCCGGCCCGCGGGCGCCACGTGGCGCAGGTTGCCCAGCAGGTCATGCGCGTAGTGATGCACCGGGGCCACGGCATAGGCGTCGAACAGGTCCGGAAACAGCCGCATCATGATGTCGCGGTCTTCCAGCATGTAGGACACGCCCGACGGCGTGCGCAGGTTGTCTTCCAGAACGTGGAAGTCGTGTTCGCCGGTGCGCACGACGTCGATGCCGCCAATGTGGACGTACACCCCACCGGGCGGCGTGAAACCACGCATTTCCTGGCGGTACAGATCGTTGTCCAGGACCAGTCCCGTCGGCATGCGCCCGGCGCGGAGGATCTCCTGATCATGATAGACGTCGTGGATGAAACGGTTCAGGGCCTCGATGCGCTGACAGACACCCCTGGAGAGCGTCTTCCACTCGTCGCGCGACAGGATACGCGGTATGACATCGAAGGGTATCAGCCGCTCGCCGCCGTTGGCCTCGCCATAGACCGCGAACGTGATGCCGATGCGCCGGAACAGGACGTCGGCCTGGGCGTGGCGGCGCGACAGCAGGTCGGGCGCAGCCCGGGACAGCCATTTTTGATAAATCTGGTAGGGGGCGCGGACTGTTCCGTCCGCTTGGGTCATCTCGTCGAACACCGAGGATGCCGCCCCCATACCAGTCTCCCTGTTCCGCACTTGCCGGCGGGACGGCCGAACCGCCCCGGACCCGCAGGCGGGCCGTCGCTCAGGCTGCCCCCCGATCAATCGTTCGTCAACGGGAAAACGACGCCTGTTTTTTGTGCAATCAACGCCCGGCATGACGCCATTGCTTGCCGTGTCTCGCCGGACCGGTATGGTGGGGGCGCCGGGCCACGTTGGCCCCACACCGTTGCTGGAGCCACCCCGCCGCGCCATGAAGATCACCCCCGCCCGCGCCGCTGCCTTCATGAAGTCGCCCGTTCCGGCGGCCCGCGCCGTGCTGATCTATGGCCCCGACCGGGGTCTGGCGCGCGAGCGCCTGGACGCCCTGACCCGGACCGTGGTGTCCGACATCGCCGACCCCTTCCACGTCGCCGAAATGGCAGCCGCCGCACTGAAGGATGATCCGGCCCGCCTGGCGGACGAGGCGGCGGCGCAATCGCTGATGGGTGGGCGCCGGGTGGTGCGCGTGCTGGAGACCACCGACGCCGCCGCCGATGTCTTCCGGCGCTTTCTGGATGACCCGCCGGGGGACGCGCTGGTGCTGGCACTGGCTGGCGACCTGGGGCCGCGATCGACCCTGCGGCGCCTGTTCGAGGGCGCCGACACCGGCGCCGCCCTGGCCTGCTATGCCGATGACGGCATGGCGCTGGAACAGGTCATCCGCGAAACGCTGCGTCCGCACGGCATGACCGTCGGCGGCGATGCCATGGCCTATCTGTTGGGGCACCTGGGCGGAGACCGGCTGCTGACCCGCGCCGAGCTGGACAAGCTGGTGACCTACAAGGGCGAGGCGGCCGAGATCACCCTGGCCGAAGCGGCCGCCTGTATCGGCGATACCGCCGCGCTGGGCATGGATGACCTGGCGCTGGCGGTGGCCGACGGTGACGACGCCGGCTGTCACCGCGTTCTGGACCGGCTGCTGCGATCCGGCACCGGACCGGTTCCCGTGCTGCGCGCGGTCGCCCGCCACTTCCTGCGCCTGCATCTGGCCGCCGGCATGGTGGCGGACGGCCGCTCGCCGGACCAGGCGGTGGGCGCGCTCAAGCCGCCCCCGATCTACAAGCAGCGCGACCGCATCACGGCCCAGGTGCGGCGCTGGGATCGGCCGCGTCTGGGCCAGGCGCTGGATCTGCTGCTGGAGGCCGAGGCCGACTGCAAGGGCGGCGGACCGACGCCCGAGGTGGTGTGTTCTCGTGCCCTGCTGCGGCTGGCGCGCGGCGCGCGTCAGCGCCCGACGCGGCGCTAGTGCATCGACCCAAACGAAGGCGCCAGCCTGCGTTTGGAAAGTTGATGCAT
>CAYFTQ010000174.1:0-6025 GCA_964346035.1 uncultured Roseospira sp.
ACCAGCACCGCCTGATCGAACCGGCCGAACGGCGCCGGCAGCCGCTCGGCCTTGGGCTGGGGCAGCCAGTTGGGCGTGAAGCTGGGCACGATGCGCCCGCCGGTCAACGCGATCAGGGCCCCCAGCACGGCGATGCCCAGGCGCGGCCCCAGGCCGGTGTCGGGCAGGACAAAGGCCCATTCCAGCCAGTCCACCGCGTTGGCCACGCCAAGCAGGCCCAGCGCCACGCCGACCGGCAGGTTGTGCCAGGTCTTGCCGGCGATCACCTCCCGCACCACGACCGCGCACAGGGTCAGCGGAAAGGCGACATCCACCATCGCCACCACGACCCACGGCACCGGCAGCACGGCCAGAACACGGCCCGCCGCCCACAGCAGCACAAGCAGGAGCAGCGGCAGGCCCGACAGCGGCAGGCGCCCGGTCCAGTTCGGCACCGCCGTCAGCACGAACCCGGCGACGGCGGCACCGGCGAAGCCGAACAGCATCTCGTGCGCGTGCCACGACAGCGGGTCCATCGGACCCGGCAACAGGACACCGCCCCGCAGCACCAGCAGCCACAGGGCCATGGCCACCAGGGCATACACCCCGGCCAACAGGAAAAACGGACGGAAGCCCCGTTCCAGAAAGCCTCCGCTCTTGGTTCGTTGTGTCATGAAGGCGATCCCTCGCTTCCCTTGACGAAGCATCCCGTTGGGGTGGCGGCGTCTTCACATTGAAAGCAGACCATCTGGTTTGGCGCTCCATGCCAGGGAGGGTTTGGCGACCTTGACGGCCAGCGCGGCATAATCGGTGCCCTCGTCATTCTCCTCGGGCCGCGCGCCGGTCCTGGCGGATGAGCGTTTCCCGTCGGGGCACGGGGCGGAGCCGGAAACGATCAGGCCAGGCGTTTTGACCCAAGAGGGGGACGATACATCGGAGCGATCATCCCGTCACGATCCGACGGGGCGCTGATTGTCCTCCCGCGGCCAGGGCACGAGCAGGACGGCGAGCAGGCCGAACAGGCCGGTCGCGCCCACCAGTACCACGTTGGGCCACGCGACCCGCCAGCCTGCCCGGCGCCGATGGGCCAGCCCGAGGACGACCAGCAGGGACACGGCGATGCCGATCAGCGCGCTCCATCCGCTCGGGCGCAGGTCCCACGACAAATAGGCCCCGGCGCCGTCTTCCAGGGTCAGCCGGAACGGGAACAGCACCCGCGCCACCCGGTCATGCGGCAGGCCGGACGCGCCCGGCACCGGCCGGGAATAGGTGTCGATGACCTTGAACCCGGGCGTCAGCGCGGCGGCATGGACCACAGTGCCGTCACCATAGACGGCGGTCGGGTTGATGGGATTGACCAGCAGTTTGTAGTCCATGCGATCCGGGTCGTACTGGTCCGTCGGCAATGGACTCAACCCGTAGTCGTCCCAGCGCATCAGGAACAGCCGGTCGTCCGTGGTCAGCACCAGGGCGCGGACCTCGCGCCGGTCGTTCTCGGTCACCTTGATATGGCGGATCATGCGGCCGGTCTCGGGCGGGATGGGCGTGCGCAACACGCGCGGCCGACCGTCCACGCGCATGACATGGAACACCGCGCCCTTGGCGTCGACGATCAGGTATCCCGCATCGAACGGCTTGAGGATGGTCGGCTTGCCGGCGACCCGCCGGGCCGGGAAGGTGAACCCCTTGGCCAGAAGGGCGTCGGTGAACAGCGCCGTCAGGTCGGGATCGACGCGGTTGGTATCGACGTTCAGGAATTCCATGCGGTCGTCGGTGATGCGGAAGACGTCCTCGGGAAAGCGCAGGCGGGCGCGCCCCGGGTTGCTCTCCAGCAGGGGATACACCGCGATCCCGGGAGCCCGGTCGGCGATCTCGCGCGCCTTCAACTCGAACACCTGGCGGGCGTCGCGGATGGTCTCCTTGGTGAAGGTTCGGCCGTCGATGGTCAGCGGCAACAACCCCCAGAGATCCATGTTGCGATAATAGATGAAGGGGATCTGTTGCTCGAACGTTTGTCGGTCGAAGGTCTCGCCATGCTCGTCGGCATAGGTGAAATCGTGGCCGCCGCGGTGTTCACGGAAGACGAAGGCCTTGCGCACCGGGCTGTAGAACAGATGGGTGGGCTCCACGTCCGGGGCGAAGGCGAGGGCATACAGGCGCGGCACGGCCACCGCCGCCAGCAGGGTGACCAGCAGCACGAGCGCCAGCCAGCCGAGGGTGCGGGTCGGGCTCATCGGGCACCCCCGTCGCGAAAGCGATGCCCCGGCAGCAGGATCGCCGGCACCAGCAGCGCCACGACACCGACCAGACCCCAGAGGACGCGGTCATAGGCGCCGTACTGGTTGGACAGGTGGCACAGCCACACGACGCCGGCCGTCACCAGCAGGTTGGCGGCCTGATGGCGCCGGTCGGGCTCCAGCAGCACCAGCGCACCGCCCAGATAGGCGGCCACGCCGGCCAGCATCCACGGCGCCGCCGTCGTCAGGGCACTGGTGACGAACTCACGGGGAAAATACGTGCCGATGGTCAGCGCCAGCGCCCCCAGGTCGAGCGCCAGCAGGGCGGCCAGCACGGCCAGCCCGATCACCAGATGGGCCAGGATCAGCGGCGCCAATCCGATCGGCAGGTGCAGGGACAGCCGCAGGCGGCCGCGCATCACCTCCGGCATCCACTGCGCCAGGGCCAGCACGACACCGGTGATCAACGGGACGTACCGCAGGTCGCCATAGAAGACGCGGCCGATGTGGTTGGCCTGATAGAACAGCATCTCGGCGTGCTCGATGCGGAACTGATGGCGGATGGTCAGAAACAGATAGGCCAGGAAAAACACATGTCCCAGCACCATGACGGCGAGGGCCGGCCGCAGTTTCAGCCATTCCTTGAAGAACAAGGCCCGCATCAGGACTTCCCCGTATAGCCGACGAAGGCGTCTTCCAGCGTCATGGGCTGTTCCGTCAGCCCCGCCGGGTCGATGCCCTGTTCGCGCAACGCCGATGCCACCGCCTCGCGGTCCCGGAAGGCGAAGAGCGACACCGCGCCGTCGGCCTCGCGCTCGACCGTGTGCAGGGTCTCGCCGGGATCGGGCAGCAGGGCGGGCGCGGCCTCGCCTGGCAGCCGATAGTGCCGGAACGTCGCCATGAAGTCGGCCAGCGAGGTCTGCAACACGTCGCCGCCGCGCCGCAGGAACATCACGTCATCGACCAGCCGTTCCATGTCCTGAACGACATGCGAGGTGACCAGGACCGTTTTCCGTCCCGCGCGGGCGTAGTGGATCAGGTAGTCCAGGAACAGCCGCCGGTAGCCCGCATCCAGGCCCATGGTGTAATCGTCCAGGATCAGCAGGTCCGGGTCCTGCGCCATGACGACGCCCAGCACGACCTGCGAGCGCTGCCCCTCCGACATGGTGCGGATGCGATGGGTGACAGGCAGGCCCAGACGGTCGATCAGGTCGTGGAACACATCGCGCCGCCAGCGCGGATACCAGGCGGAAAAGAACCGCTCGACGTTCGCGATGCTCATGAAGTCGTAGGCCAGGTGGCCCTCGAACACGAGACCGATGCGCCGCTTGGTGTCGGCCGACAGGGCGTGCGAGGGCTCGCCCAGCACGCGGCAGCGGCCGGCCGTCGGGGTCAGAAACCCCATCAGGATCTTGATGAGGGTGGTCTTGCCGACCCCGTTCTTGCCGAGCAGGCCGAGGATCCGCCCCTCCGGCACGGCAAAGCTGAGATCATCATGGATTGCGCGCGGGCCGTAGCGATGCGTCAATGCATCGACGGCGATGGCCGGGCCCCGGGTCATGGGTCTGTCGGTCATGGGTCTGTCGGTCATGGGGCGGCTCAATAGATGTCCCGGTCGCGGATCTCGACCTGATGACCGGCGCCCGCGTCGAACATCACCGAAAAGCCATCGCGGGGCTGATCGAAGATGAACTCGCTGTTCCCGTCCATGGAGCCTTCGATCAAGACGTTGCCGTTGGAATCGCGCACGGCGATGCGCACCCCGGTGGCCGAGGATCCGTCGGAGAAGCCGCCCTCGCACAACACGGTGCCGTCGCCGTTGTCGTAGCAGGCGCACAGGGGGGTATGGGCGGACGCAATGGGCGCGATACTGCCAGCGCCAACGCCGACGGCGAGGGCGGTGGCCGCCACAAAACGGCGCGGGATCGTTGGGAGCATGTCGGCCTTCCTTTTGGTCGCTGTGTGGTGAGTCCGGCTTTGCGGTCAGAAAGCCCTGATGGCCGGGAGGGTAATGCAAACAAGACGCAACAGCAAAAATGATCGGGCCTTCGGCTGGCGTTTTGGGTCCACATGGTTCCGGATCGGTCGTCCCGGCGGCTTTCTATGTGCCGGAAAGGTGGCTCCAGCCGAGGGCGATCGTGCCGACGCCGATGGCGGCGATGAGACCGGCGGAGACCAGGGGCGCCCGCGCCAGCCAGCGGTCGAGCCGGCGGGTGCGGCGCGAGACGGCGCGCAGTCCCATGGCCGCAATGATCCCGGCGGCGACCAGGGTGACGGCCAGGCCGGCACTGAACGCGCCCACCAACCCGACGCCCAGCCAGATCCGGTCCAGGTGCAGGCACAGGATCAGAACCGTGATGGCTGCCGAACAGGGGATCAGTCCCCCCGTCAGGCCGAACAGAACCACCTGCCCATGGGTCGCGCGGGCCGTCGTGGCGCGGCCGAACCGGGCCTCGATCTCGCCGGCGTGGGACCGGGCGTGCCGATCACCCGTCCCGTCCCCGGGGTGGGGATCTTCATGATCATGACGATGGGTGAGATCATGGTGATGGGCCGATCCAAAATCCCGGCGCGCGCGGCGCCACATCCACGCGGCGATCACCAGGATCACCGCGCCCGAGCCCATCATGAACCAGGGCTCCAGGTCCTCCCCGATCATGGAGTCGCCGAAGCGCAGAGCCAGCAGCGCCAGGATCCACACGATCAGGGTGTGCGAGACGGCGGCCGACAGCCCCAGCAGCACCGCCTGCGCCACCGTACCCCTTACGGCGACGATGAACGCGGCCATCATGGTCTTGGAATGGCCCGGCTCCAAGCCGTGCAGGGCGCCCAGGGCCAGGGCGGAGGCGATCAGCAGGACGGGCTGGCTGGCTCCCTGGGGAATGGCTGTCGTCAAGTCCATGGCGTGGGTCCCCGTCCCGTTACAGATACCGCGAGATGTCCTTGAACTCGGCCAGCACGGCCCTGGCGTCCGGCCCGTCGCGCATCATACCGTCCAGGCAATGGTCGATGTGGTCGCGGATGAAGACCTGCTTGGCCTGATGCACCGCCGCCTCCACGGCCGCGAGTTGCTGGGCCACGTCCACGCAGGGGCGGTCCTCCTCGATCATGGAACTGATCTTGCGCAGGTGGCCCTCGGCTCGCCGAAGCCTCTTGACGATGTCGCCGTGGGTTGTGTGGCGCGCGCCAGGGCCGGACGGAGCGGCGGTTTCGGACGCAGTGTCGGCGTTGGTGCTCATGGGGGCAGGCCCGGAGTTGGCTGTTGAAAGCGAGAGGCCTTCAACCTAACCCCGGGGAGGGGTTCATGCAACCCCGCGATCCGACGGGGCGCGTTGATGCGACCCGCGTCCACCCGGCTCCCCTCCGTGCCAACGATCATGAGACAGTGCCACCCGAAAGTTAAGACTTGAGGGGGAAGGAGAGTAATCTCGTGGCTGTGCCCGAAAAAGCGGTCAACCCGCCTGCCGCCGCTGATCCGGAAGGGTCCGAGCGGCCGAAACGCCGGACGTTCACCGCTCAGGACAAGCTCCGCATTCTGAAGGAGACCGACCGCGCCAACGGCAGCGGCGAGGTTGGCGCCATCCTGCGGCGCGAGGTGAGTTGGTGCCAAGCGGCCGGCGACGAAATAAGTTCGGCGATGGGTTTGGGGTCTACGCCCTGGCACGCCTGAGGGGTCCGCACATTTGATGTCGTTTGGTAGCTATTTGGTAGCTGGGCGGGGAATTGGGTGGGTTTGGCCGCATGAAGAAAGCCCGCTAGGTTATTGACCTAGCGGGCTTTTTTATGGTTGCGGGGAGAGGATTTGAACC
>CAYFTQ010000175.1:0-2253 GCA_964346035.1 uncultured Roseospira sp.
AGGACGGGCTGGAAATCGCCAAGCTGTACGATTACGACATCGTGTTGCTGGACCTGATGCTGCCCGACATGGACGGGCTGGACGTCATCCGGGGCCTGCGCGCCGCCCGGGTCGAAACGCCTGTGCTGATCCTGTCGGGGATTGACGAGTCTTCGCGCAAGGTCAAGGGGCTTGGCATCGGCGCCGACGACTACCTGACCAAGCCGTTCGACCGCGCCGAGCTGCTGGCGCGCATCCAGGCCATCGTCCGGCGCGCGCGCGGGCACGCCCAGCCGGTGGTCCAGGTCGGCCGCCTGAGCGTCAACCTGGAAAGCCGCACCGCCCTGGTAGACGAACAGGCCCTGCACCTGACCGGCAAGGAATATGGAATCCTGGAGCTTCTGGCCATGCGCCGGGGCAACACGCTGACCAAGGACCAGTTCCTGAATCACCTGTACGGCGGCATGGACGAACCGGAACTGAAGATCATCGACGTCTTCATCTGCAAGCTGCGCAAGAAGATCGCCAGGGCCACCGGCGGCGAAACGTATGTCGAGACGGTGTGGGGCCGCGGCTATCGTCTGTGCGAACCCAGCGAGGCCGCCCCCGCCCAAACGGCGTAGCACCGGACCCCGGCGCCGGATCAGGCGCGCGGATCGCCGTACTGGTCCAGGTACCAGGCAACGAAGCGCGGCACGCCGACCTCGACCGGTGTCGCGGGGACGTAGCCGGTCAGGGCCGTCAGGCCGCTGACGTCGGCCCAGGTCTCTGGCACATCGCCGGGCTGAAGCGGCAGCAGGCGCTTGTCCGCCGTCATCCCGAGCGCGTCTTCCAGAACCTCGATGAAGCGCAGCAGCGGCACCGGCTCACCCTTGCCGATGTTGTGCACCGCGAACGGTGCCACCGGGCTTGCGGCCGGGTCCGGCGTGGCCGGAGCCATGCCGGGCACTGGCGGCCGGGCCGACGGGGCATGGTCGGCGACGGCCAGGATACCGGCCACGATGTCGTCAATATAGGTGAAGTCCCGCGCCATGCGGCCGTTGTTGTAGACGTCGATGGGGTGCCCGGCGAGCATGGCGCGGGTGAATCTGAACAGCGCCATGTCCGGCCGCCCCCAGGGACCGTAAACGGTGAAGAAGCGAAGGCCCGTGCAGGGCAACCCGAACAGCGCCGCATAAGTGTGGGCCATCAACTCGTTGGCGCGCTTGGATGCGGCGTACAGCGTCAGCGGATGGTCGGCGCCGTGATGCGGGCTGAAGGGCTGACGGGTGTTGGCGCCATAGACCGAACTGGTGGACGCGAACACCAGATGCTCGGGCGGACAGGCGCGGCAGGCTTCCAGGATGGAATAGAACCCTGTCATGTTGCTGTCCATGTACGCGCCGGGATTCTCCAGACTGTAGCGGACACCGGCCTGCGCCGCCATATGGATCACCCGGCGCGGCCGATGGCGCGCCACCAGCGCCCGCACGGCCTGTGTCTCGGTCAGGTCCATGCGGGCCTCGGTGAACCCGGCGTGGGCGCGCAGGCGGTCCAGCCGGGCCTCTTTCAGCAAGACATCGTAATAGGCGTTCACGTTGTCCAGGCCGACCACGGGCTCACCCGCCTCAAGCAGCGCCAGCGCCACGTGATTGCCGATGAAGCCGGCGGAGCCGGTGACCAAAACCGTCATCGTCGAGAACGCCTTGCCTGCTGTCGGGCGGCGCCCGCCGCCGGCCCGGGTCGCGCGCACCATAGCCGCTGTGGGGCGGCCATGCCATCCACTCGCGACCGCGTGATACCCTTGCCTTGCGCCGCGTTCCGGCCCACCTTCGGGGATCACGCGACGGTCACGGTGACCTGACCCGCCGCCGCCGATCCAAGCCGAGGGGGGACGCAGGGCACATGCATGAAGACCCGAACACCGCCGCCGCCAGCGAACGGGACCGTCGCGAACTGCCTCGCTGGCAGTTGCACGACGACGCAACGCTGATCCTGGACAGCCAATACGATGTGCGCTGCCCGTTGCGCGATGTGTCGGGGTCCGGCATCGCCATGTCCACCGATCTGCGGCCCGAAATCGGGGACGAGGCGGTCGTCTACGTGCGCGCCCTGGGCCGCTTCAAGGCCCGCGTGGCCCGGGTCTCCAGCGACCACGTGGCGCTCCGCTTTTTGATCGAGGATGAGCGCCAGATCATCCTTCTGCAACGGCTGGAGCGACGCCTGGCCGCACGCCAGCACGGCGAGGCGGAACCGGCCGCCCCGGCGCCCGACCCGATCGCCTAGGGCATCGAC
>CAYFTQ010000175.1:2353-5981 GCA_964346035.1 uncultured Roseospira sp.
CCGAACGAAGGCATCGGCCTGAGTTCGGAAAGGTGATGCCTCAACACGTGCATCGACCCGAACGAAGGCATCGGCCTGAGTTCGGAAAGGTGATGCCTCAACACGTGCATCGGCCCGAACGAAGGCATCGGCCTGAGTTCGGAGGGGATCGCGTCGTTCAATAGGGTGTGGAGGGCGCAGGCAGCGTTACCGACGCGCCGCCGGGCTCCAACGCAGGGCGATCGAACTGGTCACCACGCTGACGCTGGAAAACGCCATCGCCGCCCCGGCGATGGCAGGTGACAGCAGGCCCGCTGCGGCCACCGGCACGGCGGCCACGTTATAGGCAAACGCCCAGCCCAGATTAAGCCGGATGCGGGCATGGGTCGCGCGCGCCAGGTCGATCGCGGTCACGATCAGGCGCGGGTCGCCGCGCATCAGGGTCAGGCCGGCGGTCTCCATGGCCACATCGGTTCCGGACCCCATCGCCACCCCGACATCAGCAGCGGCCAGCGCCGGCGCATCATTCAGGCCGTCCCCGACCATGGCCACGGTCCGTCCCTCGGCCTTCAGCGCCTCGATCACCGCCGCCTTGTCGGCCGGCAGAACCTCCGCCCGCACGGCCTCGGCCGACAGGCCCAGCCGCTCCGCCACCGCCGTCGCCGCGCTAAGGGAATCGCCCGTCAGCAGCAGCGGGCGCAGACCACGCGCGCGCAGGGCGGCGACCGCATCGGCGGCGCCGGCCTTGATGGGGTCGACCAGGGCCATCAAGCCAAGCACGCGCCCCCCGCCATCCGACGGCGACTCGGCCACCCACACCACGGTTCGCCCGCCGCTGGCCATGGCCCGGGCGCGCGTTTCGGCCTCGGGCGAAAGCAGGCCGGCTTCATCCATCAGCCGGCGCGAACCGACCAGCAGCGCGCGCCCCCCGATCGTGGCGCGGACGCCCCGCCCGGGCAGGGCCTGGAAGGCAGCCAGCGGGGCCAGCGTCAGGGCACGGTCGTCGGCGGCCTCCAGGATGGCGCCGGCCAGCACGTGCTCGCTGCCCTGCTGGGCGGCGGCCGCCAGCCCGAGCAGATCGTCCGGATCCAGCCCGGCCGCCGTGTCAAGGACCACGACCTCATCCAGGCGGGGGCGACCCTCGGTCAGGGTGCCGGTCTTGTCGAAGACGATGGTGTCCAGGCCGCGCGCCCGCTCCAGCGCGGCGGCGTCCTTGATCAGCACGCCCCGACGCGCCGCCAGGCCGGTCCCGACCATGAGCGCGGTCGGCGTCGCCAGCCCAAGCGCGCACGGGCACGCGATGACGAGCACCGAGACGGCGGCCACGAAAGCGGTCTCGCCCCCGCCCCCAAAACCCCAATGCAGCGCGAAAGTGGCGGCCGCCAACGCCACGATGACCGGCACGAACACCGCCGCCACCCGATCCACCAGCCGCTGAACCGGTGCCTTGCTGGCCTGGGCGTCCTCCACCAGACGGATGACGCGGGTCAGCAGTCCCTCGCCGCCGGCGCTGCTGGCGCGCACGCGCAGCAGACCGTCGCCGTTGATGGAACCGCCAATGACGGTATCGCCCGGTTCGCGGGTCACGGGCATGCTTTCGCCCGTCACCAGGCTTTCGTCGAGTTGGCTGGTGCCCTCCTGGACCTCGCCGTCCACCGGCACGCGCTCGCCGGGACGAACCAGAACGACGCTGCCGACAACGACCCGGGCCAACGCGATCTCCTCGGTGCGACCGTCGGCATGCTCGACGCGGGCCGTATCGGGGCGCAGGCGCATCAGGGCGCGGATGGCGCCGGCGGCGGAAGCCTTGGCGCGCCCTTCCAGCGTCTTGCCCAGCAGCACCAGGGTGATGACCACCGCCGCGCCCTCAAAATACAGGCCGGCATCGGCGTTGCCGGTCAGCACCCGCCACAGGCTGAACCCATAGGCCGCCGTGGTGCCGAGAACGACCAGCACGTCCATGTTGCCGGCACCGGCCATCAGGCTGGCCCAGGCGCCCCGGTAGAAGCGCGCCCCCGCAAGGAACTGCACCGGCGTCGCCAGCGCCAGCGCCAGCCAGCCCGGCAGATGCACCGGCAGGCCGGCCCACATGGCGACCATCTCGGCCAGCAAGGGCAGAGTGCAGGCGCTGGCCACGATCAGGTCAAGCCGACCCCGACGGTCGGCCGTCCAGCCGGTGTCGAGCGACTCGGCGCCGGAAAGCTCGGCGCGCGGCGGCGCGGCGTCATAACCGGCCTTTCGCACGGCCGCGATCAGATCTTCAAGAGAGGCGGCGCCGTCCTGATCCTCGGCGACCTCGATGCGGGCGCGCTCGGTTGCCAGGTTGACCCGTGCGCCGACCACGCCCGGACGCTTGCCCAACACCTTTTCCACCCGTGCCGAGCAGGCGGCGCAGGTCATGCCGGAGATAGCGAGATCGTGCGTGCGGGTCGGGGTCTGGCTGTCCATTCGGCCTCCCTTATCAAGCTCGGAAGGTAGGCCGCGCGAGGGCCGCGATCAAGGCGGCACTTGTCTGGCGCCCGGTCCGGTGGCAGTCTTCAAACGGCCACGGTATGATCTGTTAGGAACCGGAGGAATGGCCGTGTCCAGAATCACGATCTCCATGCCCGATCAAATGAATGAATGGGTCGAGTCTCAAATCAGCTCGGGCCGCTACGGGAATGTCAGTGAGTACTTCCGGGAGCTTGTCAGAAAGGACCAGGAGCGCCGTGAAGCCGCCATCGCGGATTTGCGGCGGCTGCTTCAAGACGGCGAAGACAGCGGGTTCGAGACGTACGATTTTTCCGAAATCTTGCGAGAGGCCCGCGAAGAAGCGCGGTTGAAGGGCTTGTTGCGTGACTAACGTGATTATATCGCGGAAGGCGAAACAGGATCTGCGTTCAATCTATCTGTACACTCTTGAACAATTCGGCGCGCCGCAAGCGCAGCGCTACTTGAAAAACATACACGCCAAGATTCTGGTTATTGCAGAGAATCCCAGCTTCGGCGCTAAATATTTCGCCGTCGGGGATGATTTGCGTCGTTACGAGTGCGAGTCCCACGCCATATACTATGAAGCCAAGTCCGAGGTCATCCGCATTCTGCGCATCCTTCACGGCCGCATGGATCCGGGGCGTCACCTGAGGTAATCTGCCCCAGCCCCCGGAGCTAGGCCTTTGCAGTCAAAGCGTGCCGTTGGCCCGTGCCCAGGCCTGCCAGTCGATCGGGGCCGACCCGACCGCCTCCAAACGCTCGTGCAAACCGTGATTGTTCATGAAGATCATCAGGTTGTCGCAGGTCCAGCGGGCCGAGGACGCGATCAATCCATCCAGGTCCAGGAAGTCCAGCGCGGCGCCCACCTGCTGGGTCACGGTGTAATTCCGCGCCTCGTAACAGGATGGATCAACGCCCAGGCGCTCCAGATCGACCATGGCGAGGCGAAGCGTCTTGCCGGTGCTGACCTCCAGCCGATGAACCCTCAGGGACCTGGACGGCAGGGGCGTCAGCAACGCGAGGTATGACGAGACCTCGGCGATGGCCCCGCCGCGGTCCAGGCTGGGGTACAGAACCGAGACGTGGCGAGGCCCATCAGCGCCCGGCGCCCAGCGGCCCCCGTTCGTGGATGGCGCGAGCGGGTCCGCGCTGCCACCGGTGACCCGGAAAACGCTGC
>CAYFTQ010000176.1:0-5931 GCA_964346035.1 uncultured Roseospira sp.
CCCTACCCCTTGCCGGTCAGGCGCTTCATGTGGGCGCGGAACTTTGCAGCCCAGCCCTCGCGCGTGGCCTGCGGGGCGCGGGTCAGCGCCAGGGCGTCGGCAGGCACGTCGCCGCTGATGGCGCTGCCGGCGCCGATGATGGCACCGTCGCCGATGGTCACCGGCGCCACAAGGGCGCTGTTGGAGCCGATGAACGCGCCCGCGCCGATGTCGGTGTGATGCTTGGCGAAGCCGTCATAGTTGCAGGTGATGGTCCCGGCCCCCACGTTGGCGCCGGCGCCGACGCGGGCATCGCCGATATAGGTCAGGTGGTTGACCTTGGCGCCGCGTTCCACGCTGGCCTTCTTGACCTCGACGAAATTGCCGATGTGCGCCTGCGGGCCGATAGCCGCGCCCGGGCGCAGGCGGGCATAAGGGCCAAGGGTCGCGCCGGCTTCCACCGTGCAGCCCTCCAGATGGCAGAAGCCCTTGATCTCGACGCCGTCGCCCAGGGTTACCCCGGGACCGAACACACAGAACGGCCCCACGGTCACATCCCGTCCCAGGCGGCTGTCCATGGACAGGAAAACGCTACCCGGGTCGGTCATCGTGACCCCGCCTTCCAGCGCGGCAGCGCGCAGCCGCTCCTGGATCACGCCTTCGGCGGCGGCGAGTTGGGCGCGGTCGTTGACGCCCAGAAGCTCGCGCTCGTCACCCTCGACCACCACGCAGGCGGCGCCGTCGGCGCGCGCCAGCGCCACCAGATCGGTCAGGTAGTACTCGCCCTTGGCGTTGTCATTGCCGATGCGGGCCAGCCAGTCGAACAGGCGCGCGCCGTCCACCGCCATGACGCCGCTGTTGCACAGGTCGATGGCCCGTTCGGCCTCGGTCGCGTCCCTGTGCTCGACGATGTGCGTCAGCGTGCCGTCGGGCTCGGTGACAAGGCGGCCATAGCCGGTCGGGTCGGCGGCGCGAAAGCCCAGCACGGCCACGGCCGCGCCACCGTCGCGGCGCGCCCGCGCCAGCCGGGTCAGGGTCTGGGGCCGAATCAGGGGCGTATCGCCGAACAGGATCAGCACGGTTTCGCTCGCAGCAGGCAGGGCCGGCCCGGCCTGAAGCGCGGCATGAGCGGTGCCCAGGCGTTCGGCCTGAACCACCGTCGGGCGCGGTCGGGCGGCGGCGGCGACGGCGTCCATGTCCGGGCCGACGACCACCACCGTGCGCTCCGGCGCAACCGGCGGCCGGACCGCATCCAGGGCCGCCAGCACATGCCCCAGCAGCGGCCGGTTGGCGAGCGGGTGCAACACCTTGGGACGGAACGAGCGCATCCGGGTGCCCTGGCCGGCGGCGAGCACGATGGCGGCGAACGGGGCGTCTGTCATGGCGGCCGGGTCCACAGGCTGGACAGGGAACGGGTGAGGCTTCACGGCCTACTCGAAGTAGGGTGGTCAGGGCAAGCCCGCTGCCATATTCTGCGCCCCTTTGCCCGCCTCCTCCGGGCGCCGCCCACCCAGGAAAGGCCCGACCCATGCGCGCCTCGCCCTCTGCGTCCGTCGCCTGCCCGTTCCAGGGTGTGGTCTTCGACCTTGACGGCACCCTGATCGACAGCGTGCCCGACCTGGCCCTGGCCCTGAACGCCCTGTTGAACGAAGAGGGTCTGCCGCGCGTGCGCGAGGACCAGGTGCCCGGGTTCGTGGGCCAGGGCGCCCACGTGCTGGTCACCAAGGCGATGGCGGCGGCCGGCCGGCCGCTGGCGGACGATACCGACGGGCGGGCGGCGCTGGAACGCCTGCATGACCGCTTCGTGGCGCTGTACGAGGCCAAGCCGGTGGTCGGCACGCAGCCCTATCCGGGCGCGATCGAGGTGCTGCGCGCCCTGCATGGCCAGGGCGTCGTGCTGGGCGTCTGCACCAACAAGCCGCAGGGACCTACCGAGGCCGTGCTGGCGGCGCTGGGCCTGACCGACCTGTTCACGGCCGTGGTCGGCGGCGGCCTGATCCCCGAACGCAAGCCCGATCCGGCGCCGCTTCTGCTGACCCTGGAGCGCATGGGCGTGACCCCGGCCGAGGCGGCCATGGTCGGCGATACGCCCTATGACGTGGGCGCGGCGCGGGATGCCGGGGTCGCCTCGATCATCGTCGAATTCGGCTATAGCCCGGTCCCGCCGGCCGAAGCCGGGGCCGACCTGCTGATCGGCGCTTTTGCCGATCTGCCGGCTGCGCTGCGTCGACTGGCGGCCCGAAAGGGCGCCCCCGAACCGGCTTGACGGGTCCGACCGGGCGGGTCTATAAGCCGCGCTTCACCGTGCGCGGCAGGCGGACGGGCGCGTAGCTCAGCGGGAGAGCACTCGCTTCACACGCGAGGGGTCGCTGGTTCAATCCCAGCCGCGCCCACCATCCCCCGGTGCCGCCACGGGCGGTGTTCCCTTTTTGCGTGATGACTTTTTTTCATGCCGCGATGCCGGCGTGTGTGGACTCGTATCCGCTGGTCCGGCGCGATAGGATGTCGGAACGGATGGATCGCGCCGGGCGCCGCCGCTGGGGTCGGCACGCCATCGGATGCTGTGTGACCCATCGGTCTTTATGAACCACCGGTCTGGCGAAGGCATGGACAGGGATCGGCACGTCCAGGACGTTTCGGGCGCGAACGCGAACGCCCCTGGGTTACCCGCGTTCGCGCCTGCCCGGCTTTTTGATGATGCCGAGTCGGTGGTGCTGTGCCTGGATACGGACGGACGCCTGCGCTACCTCAACCGCGCCGGGGAGCGACTGTTGGGGTGGCCGGCGGCGGACCTGCTGGGCACCTTCCTGCTGGATCGCTGCGTTCCCGCCCCGGACCGGGACCGCGCCGGGGCCTGCTTCCAGCACCTGCTTCAGGACGGCGCGACCGGTCGCCAGTTCGCCCAGGCCCTTGAAACCGCCGATGGCAGTGTTGTTGCGCTGCTGTGGCATGGAACCGCGTTGCGCGCGGAAGACGGCACCATCCAGGGCGTTCTGGCCCTGGCGACGAGGGATAACGGCCACGCCAACGGGTGCTCCCCGACAGAGGGCGCGGCCCAGCTTGAGGCCCTGTTCGAGACCTCGCGCGTCGGCATCGTCGTGGTGGTCGCCGATCCGGTCACGCACCGGCGCATCATACGCCGCTGCAATCAGCGCCTGGCCGATATCCTGGGGCTTGGCGACCCGCGCGAACTGGTCGGCCGCGGCGCGGACGAAATACACCTCTCGCAGCCGGCGGCGGACCACTTCGGCAAACGGCATTTCGAGGCCCTCGCCAACCGCGAGCAACTGCACATCGAATACCGCCTTCGTCATGCCTCCGGCCGGCCGATCTGGTGCCTGCTGTCGGGCAAGGCCATCGACAGCATGGTTCCAGCCGACCTGACCAAGGGCGTGGTCTGGGTGATCGACGACATCAGCGCACGCAAGGAGATGGAGCAGGCCCTGGTCCGCGCCGGCGAGGCGGCGGAGCAGGCCAACCGCGCGAAGTCGCGCTTCCTGGCCAACATGAGCCACGAGTTGCGCACGCCGCTGAACGCCATTCTCGGCTTCTCCGAGGTCATGACCCTGCAAACCTATGGCCCGCTGGCGCCCAAATACGTGGAGTATGCCGGCCTGATCCACGGCAGCGGCCGCCATCTGGTGGATGTCATCAACCAGATCCTGGACCTGGCCAAGATCGAGGCCGGCAAGGTGGACCTGACCATCGCCAAGCACGACATGCGCGATGTCGTCGACGATGTGCTGGTTCTGATGCGCGACGCCGCCAACAACAAGGGCCTCACCCTGCGCAACGAGACGCACTGTCTGCACGACCTGCATTTCGATCGCCTGCGAATCCGCCAGGCGCTTCTCAACGTGGTCGGTAACGCCGTCAAGTTCACCAATAACGGCAGTGTAACCATTCGCAATGCCTGCGGCGGCGGATGGCACGGCATCGTGGTGCAGGACACCGGGCGCGGCATGACGCCAGAGGAGATGGCCGTCGCCGTCCAGCCCTTCGGTCAGGTCGGGCGCGAGGGGTACGTTCATTCGACCGAGGGCACCGGCCTGGGCCTGACCATCAGTCAGGAAATCATGCGCCTGCACGGCGGCAGCCTGGAGATTGAGAGCAAGCCCGGCACCGGCACAACGGTCACCCTTCTGCTACCAGAGACCTTGAAACGGGCGCCGGAATCTGCCAATCCGGGCCCGGACGAGACGTGAGACCGGTCAGCATCGGGCGGACCGGTGTGCCGTCGCGTCCTGCGCGCCCCGCTCCCGTTCCCGTTTCAGTCCGGACTTCCCATGGCCACCGTCTTTCGCGCCGCCGACGTCATCATCATCGGAGCCGGCATCGCCGGCGCCTCCGTGGCCTACTGGCTGGCGCGCGCCGGCCGGCGTGTGCTGGTGCTGGAACGCGAGGACCTGCCCGGCTATCACAGCACCGGGCGCTCGGCAGCCCTGTTCAGCGAGACCTATGGCCCGGCGCCGATCCGCATGCTGTCGGCCGCCAGCCGCGCCTTTCTGGAGACGCCGCCGGACGGCTTCGCCGATCACCCCCTGCTGGCGCCTCGCGGCCTGCTGTTCCTGGGCGAGCCCGGGCGCGAGGCCGAGGTCGAGGCCTTCGCCGCCGAGGCCAGGGCCGGCGGCGCGCGGGTCGAGGTTCTGGACGAGGCCGGCTTCCGCGCCCGTGTGCCCATCCTGCGCCCGGGCGTCTTTTCCCTGGGGGCGCTGGAACCGGATGCCATGGATCTGGACGTCAACGCCCTGCACCAGGGCTTCCTGCGCGGCCTGAAGGCGGCCGGCGGGGCCGTCGTGACCCGCGCCGAGGTGGTCGGGCTGTCCCGCGATGACAGCCGATGGCAGGTGGAAACCCGCGACGGTTCCCACTACGCCGCGCCTGTGGTGGTCAACGCCGCCGGTGCCTGGGCCGACGTTCTGGCGGCCCTGGCCGGCGCGCATCCGTTGGGCCTGGTGCCCAAGCGGCGCACCGGCATCATGCTGGATGCGCCTGCGGGCGTGGATGTCCGCGGCTGGCCCCTGACGGGCGATCTGACCGACCAGTTCTACATAAAGCCGGACGCCGGCCGGCTTATGCTGTCGCCCGCCGACGCCACCCCGGTGCCGCCGCAGGACGTGCAGCCGGAGATCCTGGACGTGGCCCGCGCCATGGATCGTTTCTCCGCCGTGGCGACCATGGCCGTCGAGCGTCCGGGCGAGACCTGGGCCGGTCTGCGCAGTTTTTTTGTGGACCACGACCCGGTGGCCGGGTTTGCGCCCGAAGCGCCCGGCTTTTTCTGGCTGGCCGGACAGGGCGGCTATGGCATTCAGACCGCGGCCGCGCTGGGTCGGTTGGCGGCGGCGCTGATCCAGGACCAGCCGGTGCCGGACGACATGGCCGCGCGCGGCCTGACGGCCGATCGGCTGGCGCCGAACCGCGCGCGCCTGGCCGACGGCCTGGACTGGGCCCGGCGACTCCAGGCCGAGGCGCGCGTCCGGGCCGAGGCCGAGGCGCTCTAGTCCATCGACCCGAACGAAGGCGTCCGCCTGAGTTTGGAACGTTGATGCATGAATAATGGTCTCGTGCGCTGACAGATGGCGCCCTTGTCTTTGTCAGTGTCCTGGCCCGCGTTTCTCATCAGCACGAGAGCCCTGATCGGGAAGCGCCGCGCCGGCCGGGTGTTGGAAAGGTCTTTCCTTCCGTCGTGCGATGTCATCCGGTCCAGCGTGCCAGCCAGACGACGAACACGCCCACGCCCATGGCCGCCAGCCCGCCAACCCGGAGCTGGCTGTCCGTCATCTGATCCAGCGCGGTGCGCATCAGGGTGCGCATGGGCGCGGCCATCAGGGCGTACAACAGCCCCTCGATGACCAGCACCAGGCCCAGCGCGGTGACAATGTCCTGAATCATGGCGTTGAATCCGCTGTCCGCATCAGACCAGTCGGCCGTGATCCTGACCGGTCGGGATCA
>CAYFTQ010000177.1:0-5910 GCA_964346035.1 uncultured Roseospira sp.
TGTATGGCCCCGGGCTGGCCGCGCTCGGCCTGACCTCGACGCGCCTGCTGGTGGTGCGCGCGCCCACCGCCACGGATGTCGCCTGGGCCATGGAGGAGGCATTGCGTTGCCCCGAGGTCGGCGCCGTGGTGGGGCAGATTCCCGGTCGGCTGGACGCCGCCGCCGGGCGCCGCCTGGCCCTGGCCGCCGAAGCCGGCGGTGGCGGCGCGGTGTTGCTGCGCCCGGCCAATGCCGGCGCTGGTACGGGTGTCACAGCCACGCTTTCAGAGCGCGTGGCGGGTGCCCTGACGCGCTGGCATGTCACCCCGGCGCCCTCGGCGCCGCCGCCCTGGTGCCGGCCCGGCACGGCGCCGGAGCCGGGGCGGCCGCGCTGGCGGCTACGGCTGGAACACTGCCGGGGCGCACCGCCCCGCGCCTGGACGGTGGAGTGGGACCATGACACGGGTGATCTCTCTGTGGCTGCCGCGCTTCGCGACCGACCGCATGACGCGGACGCCGGGGGCGCCGCGCGCCGATCGGCGTGACGCGCCCTTTGCCACCACCACCACGGCCGCCGGTGCGCGCCGGCTGGCCGCCGTCAACGCCGAGGCTGCGGCCGCCGGCCTGAGCCCGGGTCTGCCGCTGGCCGAGGCGCGTGCGCTGATGCCGACGCTGGGTCTGGCCGAGGCCGACGACGCCGGCGACCGCCTCGGCCTCGATCGGCTCGCGCTGTGGGCCGGGCGCTGGACCCCGACGGTGGCGGTGGAGGGCTTGAGCGCCGACGGCGGCGCCGGGCTGTGGCTGGATATCACCGGCTGCCAGCACCTGTTCGGGGGCGAGGCCGCGCTGGCCGGGGCCATCCGGGCGCGCCTGTCGGCGCTCGGCCTGACTACGCGGCTGGGGCTGGCGGATACACCCGGCGCGGCCTGGGCCGCCGCCCGCTTCCTTGAGGGTGCCGAGACCCTGTTGCCGCCGGGGGCGCAGCGGCAGGTGCTGGGGGGACTGCCGCTGGCCGCGCTGCGGTTGTCGGTGCCGGCCGCGCAGACGCTGACCCGGCTTGGCCTGCGCACCATCAACGACCTGCTGGCGCGTCCGCGCGCCCCTCTGGGGCGGCGCGTCGGCCCCCAGGTCTGGCATCGGCTGGACCAGCTGCTGGGCCGCGTGGCCGAACCCCTGGCGCCGACGCGCCCGGTGGCGGCATCGCGAACGCGGGTGGACTTCGTCGAGCCCATCGGGCGCACCGAGGATGTCGTCGCCGGGCTCGACCGTCTGCTGGCCGGCCTGTGCGCCATGCTGGAGCGGCGCGGCCGTGGCCCCCGAAGCCTGCGACTGAGCGCCTTCCGGGTTGATGGCACGGTGGTCTCGACCACGCTCGGTCTGCGCCGGCCCAGCCGCGACGCGGCCCATCTTGGGCGCTTGTTCCGCGACCGCCTGGACGGCCTGGACGCCGGTTTTGGCATCGAGGCCATGACCCTGGAGGCGATCCGTCATCAGCCGCTGCGCCCGGTCCAGGTGACGCTTGCCCCGGCCCCCGGACCGGAGCCGGCGGGTGGCGACACCCTGGCTCGCCTGCTCGACCGCCTGGCGGAGCGCTGCGGCCCAAACGGCGTGGTCCGGCTGGCCGCCAACCCCAGCCACCGTCCGGACCGCGCCCAGCGCGCCGTCGCGCCCGAGGCCAACGCTGCCGACGACGCAACCGGCGCCTGGCCGGCGCATGCTGCGCCGCGCCCGTCGCGGCTGTTGCGCCATCCCGACACCGTGCCGGCGCCCAACCCGCCGCCGCACCCCCTGAGCATCGAGCGCGTCGGCGCGGAGTGGTGGCGCGGCAGCGCCGGCGGGCAGGCCGTGGATCTGCTGCGGGTCGAGGACGCCAGCGGCGCGCGCGTCTGGATCGCCCACGACGGGCACCGCTGGACCCGGCGCGGCCTGTTCGCCTGAGCCGGGCCGGTCGCGCCGACGTGCCGGATATTCCACGTCGCCGGCTCAACAAGCCCGTTGACAGCGTCGGGTCGTGTGTCCACTCTGACTGACACTCGGGGTGACAACGGGATCTGACACCATGGTTGTCTACCCCGGTCCCGCCGGCGGCGTTTCGTGGTCTCGAACGAAGTGGCTCCGGTCGGTGCCGTGCGTCCGCGCCCGCTCCGGTCAGCCGGGGCCGCCGGCGCGTTCGTCTCGTCCGTCCCCTGGGGAGAGGTACCATGGAACCAGTGAACCGGATCGAAGCCGCCCTGGAAACCGCGTTGGCCCGTGCCGAATCGCGGTCCGGCCCGCCGTTGCTGGCCGACGCCATGCGCCATGCGGTGTTTCCCGGCGGCCAGCGCATCCGCCCGCGCCTGTGCCTGTCGGTGGCGATGGCCTGCGGGGACGACCTGCCGCGCGTGACCGATGCGGCCGCCGCCGCGATCGAGATTCTGCATTGCGCCTCGCTGGTTCATGACGATCTGCCGACCTTCGACAACGCCGACACCCGGCGCGGCAAGGCCACCATCCACAAGGCCTTCAACGAACCGCTGGCGGTGCTGGCCGGCGATGCCCTGATCGTGCTGGCCTTCCAGGCGCTGTCCAAGGGCGTGGCCGGGGCACCGGACCGTCTGGTGCCGCTGGTCAACATCTATAGCGAGGCCGTCGGCGCGCCGCACGGCATCTGCGCCGGCCAGGCCTGGGAGAGCGAATCCGAGGTCGATCTGGTCGAATACCAGCGTGCCAAGACCGGGGCTCTTTTCGCGGCCGCCACCGAGGCCGGCGCTGCCGCCGCCGGGTATTCCGCGTACGCCGATTGGCGCGTCCTGGGCGAGGCGCTGGGCGAGGCCTACCAGATCGCTGACGATCTGCGCGACATCGCCGCCGACCCGGAAACGCTGGGCAAGCCGGTGGGCCAGGACGAAGCTCTCGGGCGTCCCAATGCGGTGCGCGCCCTCGGGCTGGAGGGCGCCACGGATCGCCTGAAACGGCTGGTCAACGCCGCCATCGAGTCGATTCCCGCCTGCCCGGGACGGGACCCCTTGCAGGCCGCGATCCTTCGCGAGACGGCCAGCTTCATGCCCGATACCCTGCCCGGCACGTCGCCGCGTCAGGCCGTCTGATGTAATGCCCGGGGGCGGCGGCATGGCAACCTCTCCAATGGCGGCCCCAATGGAGTCGCCGCCGACGGTGGGTGCCGCCGCCACTGCGGCCAAGGCTGCCGCTGCCGCCACTGCAACCGCGAACGCCGCCACGGTGCTGGCCACCGACGATACCCGCCCACATTCCGCGCGCGATCACCTGCTGGCGCTGCGCGACTGGCTGTGGCGCCGCCCGGTCGTGTTCCGCCAGGCCGCGCGCCTGCCCCTGATCCGCCGGCTGGCGCGCCGGCGGGCCCGTTCGTTGTTCGACCTGGTTGGCGGCTTTGTCTATTCCCAGGTCACCCTGGCCGCTGTGCGCCTGGACCTGTGCGGGGCGCTGGCCAACGGCCCGTTGTCCACCGCCGCGCTGGCGCGCCGCCTCGACCTGAGCGAACCGGCGACCCGGCGCCTGTTGGACGCCACCGATGCCCTGGGCCTGACCATGCCGCGCTCGCGCGGGCGCCACGGCCTGGACGAACTGGGCTTGGCGCTGGCCAACAGCCCCGGCCTGGCGACGCTGATCGAGCATCACACCTTGTTATATGATGATCTGCGCGATCCGGTCGCCCTGCTGCGGGGTGAGGTGCCGGAGACCGCGCTGGGGCGGTACTGGGCGTATGTTCGCCAGGACAGCCCGGCCGATGTCGCGCCCGACTCGGTGGCGGACTATTCGGCGCTGATGGCCAATTCCCAGGACCTGCTGGCGGACGATATCCTGAGCGCCTGGCCGCCGGCCATCGGTGCCGGCCGCTGGCTTGATCTCGGTGGCGGCGAGGGCGTGTTCGCCGCCGCCGTCGCCCGCCGAGCGCGTCGCGCCCGGGTCACGGTGTTCGATCTGCCGGCCGTGGCCGCGCGCGCCCGCGCGCGCCTGGACGCGGCCGGGCTGGCGCATCGGGTCGA
The DNA here is from genome assembly GCA_964346035.1 of uncultured Roseospira sp. GTDB lineage: Bacteria > Pseudomonadota > Alphaproteobacteria > Rhodospirillales > Rhodospirillaceae > Rhodospira. The sequence goes on from CAYFTQ010000177.1 coordinate 3,984, forward strand.
GGCGGTCGGCGGCGACTTCCTGCGCGATTCCCTGCCCGCCCATCAGGATGTCGTTTCGCTGGTGCGCGTCATTCACGACCATGACGATGACGCGGCGCTGGCGATTCTGCACGCAGCCCGCGCCGCGCTGGCCCCGGGCGGGCGCCTGCTGCTGGCCGAGCCCATGGCCGGCACGCCGGGGGCAGAACCGATCGGCGCCGCCTATTTCGGATTCTACCTGCTGGCCATGGGCAGCGGGCGGGCACGTTCGCAGGGTGAACTTCGTGCCCTTCTGGAACGCGCCGGTTTTCGCGATATCCGCATGCCGGGAACCGCCCAGCCCCTTCTGGTGCGCCTGATGGTGGCTCGCCCGGCGCAGCCGACCGACCGCTGAGGCCAGCCTCCGGGCGCTTTTTCCGTTCCGGTTCCGACATGTCGATTTCGTCATTTTAATGTAAGTCGGGATTGACAACAGAGCCAGTCAAGCTAGACTGACAGTCCGTTCCAAGCCCTGTCACGTTGGAACGAGAACGGTTGTCGCGAGGGTCCATGTACGCCGACGCCATCGTCATTGAACGGCCGGAGCGCCTGTCGCTGACACGGCTTGATCTTGACCCACCGTCCAGCGAGGACGTGGTGGTCGAGGTGGAGTGGAGCGGCATCAGCACCGGCACGGAACGCCTGCTGTGGAGCGGCCGCATGCCGTCGTTCCCCGGCATGGGGTATCCGCTCGTTCCGGGCTACGAATCGGTCGGCCGCGTCGTTGCTGCCGGTGCCGACTCCGGTCGGGTCGAGGGCGATCGCGTGTTCGTGCCCGGCGCCAAGTGCTACGGCGAGGTCCGCGGGCTGTTCGGTGGCGCGGCATCGCGTCTGGTCGTGCCCGGCGCCCGCGTGCGCCCGGTGCCCGATGATCTTGGCGAACGCGCCGTTCTCCTGGCCCTGGCGGCGACGGCCCATCATGCCCTGGCGCCGAGTCGGGATGCCCTGCCCGAGCTGGTCGTGGGCCATGGGGTGCTCGGCCGCCTGATCGCGCGCCTGGTGCTGGCTTTGGACGGGGCCGCGCCGACGGTGTGGGAGCGCAACCCGGCCCGCGCCGAGGGTGCCGCCGGCTATGCCGTCGTGGACCCCGGCGCCGACGAGCGCCGCGACTACGGTGCCATCTGCGACGTCAGCGGTGACGCCGGCGTTCTTGATACCCTGGTCGGCCGCCTGCGCCCCGGTGGCGAGGTCATCCTGGCCGGCTTTTATGAAGGCTCCGTGGGCTTCGATTTTGTCCCCGCCTTCCTGCGCGAACTGCGCCTGCGCGTGGCCGCCGAATGGAAGCCGGCCGATCTCGCGGCCGTGCTGGAGTTGATCGCCTCGGGCCGCTTGTCGTTGGACGGCCTGATTTCCCACCGGGAGCCGGTTGAGCGGGCCGATGCCGCTTATCGCGCCGCTTTCGGGGACCCGTCGTGCTTGAAAATGGTTCTGGATTGGAGAGCGCACGCATGACCGCCCAGTTCGATCATCGTCCGCCGCGCGCCCAGGCCGAAACGGCCACGGGCACCGGCCCGAGCACCGGCAAGATGCCGGACGGCCGCCCGCAGATCATCGCCATCTATGGCAAAGGCGGTATCGGCAAGAGCTTCACGCTCGCCAACCTGTCCTACATGATGGCGCGCCAGGGCCTGCGTGTGCTGCTGATCGGCTGCGACCCAAAGAGCGACACCACGTCCCTTTTGTTCGGCGGCCGCAACACGCCCACCATCATCGAGACCGCCGCCCGTAAGAAACTGGCCGGCGAGGACTTGGCGATCGGCGACGTCTGCTTCAAGCGCGACGGCGTCTATGCCATGGAACTGGGCGGCCCCGAAGTCGGGCGCGGCTGTGGCGGTCGCGGCATCATCCACGGTTTCGAGACCCTGGACCGTCTGGGCTTCCAGGAGTGGGACTTCGATTTCGTGCTTCT
>CAYFTQ010000178.1:0-5868 GCA_964346035.1 uncultured Roseospira sp.
CCCGCCCTGGTGAAGGACGACGCGCTGTTCGGTACCGCCCAGTTGCCCAAGTTCGCAGACGACCTGTTCAAGGTGGATGGCGGCTTCTGGCTGATCCCGACCGCCGAGGTCACGCTGACCAACATGGTCGCCGGGCGCATCCTGGCGCCCGGCGACCTGCCGCTGCGCTTCACCGCCTTCACGCAGTGCTTCCGCTCCGAGGCCGGTGCGGCCGGCAAGGACACGCGCGGCATGATCCGCATGCACCAGTTCGAGAAGGTCGAGTTGGTCAGCATCGTGGCGCCCGAGCAGGCGGCGGCCGAGCTCGACCGCAAGACCGCCTGCGCCGAGGAGGTGCTCAAGCGCCTGGACCTGCCCTTCCGCACCGTGGTCTTGTGTACCGGCGACCTCGGCTTCGCCATGCACCGCACGCACGACATCGAGGTCTGGTTGCCTGGCGCCGAACGCTACCGCGAGATCTCGTCATGCTCCAATGCCGGCATCTTCCAGGCGCGCCGCATGGATGCCCGGGTGCGCGCGGCCGAGGGCAAGGGGACGGGTCCGGTGGCCACGCTGAACGGTTCCGGTCTGGCGGTCGGCCGGACCCTGGTGGCGGTGGTGGAAAACTATCAGCAGGCCGACGGCTCGGTGGTCGTGCCGGCGGCCTTGAAGCCCTACATGGGCGGCCTGGAGGTCCTGCGTCCCGATGTTTGATCCGCTTGAAGACCTCTCCCGCGCCCGCATCCTGGTGTCCAACGACGACGGCATCGATGCCGAGGGTATCCAGGCCCTGGAGCGGGTGGCGCGATCGCTGTCCGATGACGTCTGGGTGGTTGCCCCGGCGACGGAACAAAGCGGCGCCGGCCATTCGCTCACCCTGCATTCGCCGTTGCGCTATGAACAGCGCGATCCGCGCCATTTCGCCGTGCGTGGCACGCCCACCGACTGCGTCCTGATGGGCGTCAAGATGTTCCTTGGCGCGCGCGCCCCCGATCTGGTGCTGTCGGGTTTCAATCGCGGCGCCAACATGGGCGAGGATGTGACCTATTCCGGAACCGTCGCCGTGGCCATGGAAGGCACCCTTCTGGGCATCCGCTCCATGGCACTGTCGCAGCATGTCTCCGGTCCGGGCCGCGCCTCCTGGGCCGTGGCCGAAGCCCACGCCGCAGACGTCATCCGCCGTGCCTGCGCGGCGCCCTGGAGCCGCGACGTGCTGATCAACGTCAACTTTCCGGATTGCCCGCCCGACGCCGTCCAGGGCGTTCGCCTGGCGCGCCAGGGCCGCCGCGTCGGCTCCACCCGCTTCGCCGAGGACCTGGTCGAACGCAAGGACCCGCGCGGCCGTCCCTATGTCTGGATCGGGGTCGAGCAGGTCCGCGCCTTCGACGGCTCCGACAGCGACCTGCACGCCATCGCCGACGACTGTATCTCGGTGACGCCCTTGTGCATCGACCTGACCGACCAGGCCACCCTGACCACCATGAGCCGGGTGTTTTCCGCGTGAGCGATCCGGACAGCGGTCACGACGACTCGCACAACCACAAGATCCGGCTGCTGATGGAACTGCGTCAGGCCGGGGTCACCGACACCCGCGTCCTGTCGGCGCTGGAAACGGTGCCGCGCGAGGTATTCGTCGCCGACCCCTTCCAGGAACACGCTTACGACAACCGCGCCCTGCCCATCGCCTGTGGCCAGACCATCAGTCAGCCGCTCGTCGTCGGCCTGATGACCCAGTACCTGGACATGGCCGGCCGCGACAAGGTGCTGGAGGTGGGCACCGGGTCCGGTTATCAGGCCGCCATCCTGTCGCGGGTTTCGCGCCGGGTCTACACCGTGGAGCGCCATCGCCCGCTTCTGGATCAGGCCGAGGCGCGGTTCCGTCACCTGGGCCTGACCAACATCGTCACCCACCACGGCGACGGCATGCGCGGATGGCCCGCGCAGGCGCCCTTCACGCGCATCATGGTAACGGCTGCGGCGCGCGAGATCCCGTCCTCCCTGACCGAGCAACTCGACGACGGCGGCATCATGGTCATACCGGTGGGGGACGAGGACCAGCAGTGGATCACGCGCGTTACCCGCGCCGCGCATCGCCTTCATACCGAACGCCTGCTGGCGGTGCGCTTCGTGCCGCTGCTGGGGGGACTGCCCCGCGCCGGCGAACGCTGACAAACCAAGCGGTGGCCTGCAAGCGGGCCATTCCGGTCGTTGCCAGCCCGCATTTCCCGGCAACACGACCTCGTCTTATACCAAGCCGCATTGACCCTGACTCGTCAGAATCAAGGCCACACACCGATTACACCAAGTATTATTCACAACATCACGGCGCGATGAGAATATCGGCCCTGGACTCCATCAGGGCGTGTCCCGGCAAATCCTGCCCCAGCAGAAAGGACCATCCCCGCCGCGGCCGCCCCAGCACGATCAGGTCCGGCGAGTGGGTGGTCACCAGGCTGTCCAGGATCTGCGCCGGCTCGCCCCGTTCGCAGCAGAACCGACCTCGGTCCTCGAACCCGGACAGGCCGGCCAGCCGGCGCCGTACGGGCCGGGCGACCCCTTCCAGCCCCTCGTCAGGACCGTTCTCCGCGCACCCGACCATCCCGGCCGGCAGATCGACGGCGAGAAAGGCCACCACCCGCAGGTCGGGGCAGGCATCCAGGGCGAAGGCGAGCGCGTGTTGCGCCGGTTCCGTCTCGTCGATCGCGGCCACGGCCAGGCCGTAGGGGCCACGGAACGGCGTCTTCACGGTCAGCACCGGCACCTCGGCCCGGCGCACGACCCGGTGCGTCGTCGACGACAGGAACTGGTCGGCCAGGCGCGTTTCCCTGCGCCCCCCCAGAATGATCAGGTTGCAACCGTAGGCCTGGGCGGTAATCTCCTCGTGGTCGTGACCGGCAACGACCTCCAGCCGCCACGTCACCCCCTCGGACTCCGGCATGGCCTTGATCTGCTGGTGCAGCAGGATACGGACATTGTCCCGGATGGTTTTCAGCAGGGGCGGCGGATAGCTGTCTTCCACCACATGCAGGACAACCACACTGCCCCGCGAGGCCGCCGCCATGCGGAACCCCCGCACCAGCGCCCGGTCGCCGCGCGCCGAAAGGTCGGTGGCGACAAGACAATGCAGACCGGCCGAGAAAGTCATGACGCCACCTCCGGATCCTTGATCTCCGCATCCCGGCCGCTGCGGGCCTCCTCAAGCCGCTCCACGGCCCGCCGCGCCGCATCGGCGAACGGCAAAAGCACGAGTTCGGCGCCATGGTCGTGGTAGAACGGCACCTCAGCCGCTGACTGCGCCGTGACGGCAACGCGGCCGGGATAGCCCTGCGCCTTCAGCGTCTTGAGCATGACCAGGATGGTGTTGCCGCCGGACGCGCCCTCAGGGCGCACACGCCAGGCGTTCACGATCCACTGGCCAGGCTGGACCGGCAGGTCCTTGATGAACTCGGGGTCCGTGGCATCCCCGAACAGCACGGGATAGGTCCGGCTTTGGCCGCCGCGCACCGTTGCGGGGTCGAAGTCGATGCCCAGGACCGACCATCCTTCCTGGCACAGCCCGTGCGCAATGTTGCTGCCGAAGCGCCCCAGGCCGATGACGATGACGTCGAAGCGGGCATCATCCGAAAGTCGGTCCATCAGGGCGCGCTCCTGCGCGGGATCGCGGCGTTCGAAAATCCCCAGAACCGGCTCCATGCGGGCATACAGCCATTGGGAATAGATGATCATGTAGGTGGACAGGCCGATAGTGGTGAGCCCGACCAGGGTGATAAGCCCGACATGGTCCAGCCCGATGTGGCCCAGCGACAAGCCGAGGGCAGCGAAGATCAGCGAGAATTCGCTGATCTGGGCCACCGTCAGGCCGGCCAGGAAGCCGGTGCGCTTGCGATAGCCCAACATCCCCATCAGGATCAGAACGATCAGCGGGTTGCCGATCAGCACGAACAGCGACAGCCAGAGCGCCGGCACCACCTGGGCGCCGATCAGGCTCATGTCCAGGCCGCTGCCCAGGTGGATGAAGAAGAACAGCAGCAGGAAGTCCCGCAGGCTGACCAGCCGCGCCCCGATGGCCTCGCGGTAGTGCGTGGAGGCCAGGCTGACCCCGGCCAGGAACGCGCCCATCTCCTTGCTGAACCCCATCGCCTCGCCGACAGACGCCAGGATGACCGCCCACGAGACGGCAAACAACACCAGCAACTCGGCGGAATCCGCGAGACGACGCAAAATCGGCTCCGCCAGCCAGCGCATGAAGGCGGCGATCGCGGCCAGGAACAGGCCGCCCTTGACGACGATGACCAGAATCGAAATCGCAAGACCCGCCCCACCTGCGTTCGGGTCGGGGGAAGCGCCTTGCCCGGCGCCCATCGAGGACAGGGCAATCATGACCAGCACGACCACGACATCCTGCACGATCAGGAAGCCGAGCGCGATGCGCCCGTGCAGGGCGTCGATCTCGCCTTTGTCGGAGAGCAGCTTGACGATGATGATGGTCGACGAGAACGTCAGAGCGACGGCGATATAGAGGCTGGGCAAAGGATCGAAGCCCAACCCGAGACAAATCAGGAAACCGATCACGGAGGTAAAAGCCACCTGGCCAAGCCCCGTGATCAGGGCCACCCCACCAACCGTTCTGATCAGACCGAGATCGAGCTTCAGCCCGACGACAAACAAAAGAAGGGCGATGCCGAACTCGGCCAGAACGTGTATCTGCTCCACGGACTGCACGAGACCGAGGACGGAGTGTCCGGCCAGAATGCCGGCAGCGATAAACGAAACAATAAGGGGCTGGCGCAAAAGCAGGCCGATGGCGCCGATCAGCGTGGAGAAGACAAGAATGATAGACAATTCAAGAAAAACGCTATCCGATGGAATGAAATCAATCATATCCTGGCCGCCCTCCAAGCGTTTCCGGCCATCGAGAGAAAAATAATCCAACCGGCCAGCCCCTGGAACTCTGTCCAGACCTCGCCAATACGGCCCGGTCGGCCTTAGTACCATGACCGTTGTTTGATCCTACCCAAACTTCGGGGGGAGTGTCACCGGATTTCGGCCTGATTCGGCGCCGGCGTCGCGCCCGGCTGGCCGGCGCCCTTGTCGCCGTGGCGCGCGCGCATGCGCTCCAGTTGGTCGCGGAACGTCTCGCACGGGTCCGCGTCATCCACGGCCGGCACGAAAACCACAATGTCATAGGGCGGCGGACCGTCCTCCGGCGTCGCGGACACGCGCAGGTCCGCCGGCGTCGGTGCGGTCGGCATGTCGGGCGGGATTTCCAGCACGCCAACCACCAAAGCGCTGACCTCGGCGTCCGCGTCGGCACCGCCGATCAGGTGCCGCAACACCCACGGCACACCCCGGTCCGCCCGCACATGGCCGTTGCCGGCGATCAGGACGGCACCGTCGGTGCCCGGAAGCGCGGCGCCCTGGATCATGACCCGGGTCATTTCGCCGTCACGGGCTCGCTGAGCCTCTATCATGGGCGGCACGGCCTTTTTCGGCAGCATGCCACAATGGCCGCGCAGGATCTCGGCCGCCAGAGCGTCGCGCAAAGGTTCCGGGAACGGCAGGTCCAGCGCGCGCGGCGGCAGCCCATCAGCGCCCAGAACGGCGCCGGGCCCCGACCGCGTGATGCCGCGCACGGTTTCCAGCGGCAGATTGCCGGCCAGCAACGGCAGGCCGGCGGCCAGGGCCTGTGCGGCGATGGGCTGATACATTGCCCAGTCCGGCCAGCCGCTTTCATCCCAACCGACCGCCGGGCCCAGTCCCGCAGCGTCGGCGTGCGCACCGTCCTGATAGGCGGCCAGGGCGTCGGCCTGACCGGCGTCCAGCATCTCCCACACCACGGCGGGACGGCGGCCGGCCTCGATCATCAGGCCCAGAAGCCAGGCCTGCGCC
>CAYFTQ010000179.1:0-262 GCA_964346035.1 uncultured Roseospira sp.
CTCCTGAAGGTACTTCATGACGAAATAGCTGGGCCGGTTGGTGTTGGCCGAGGTCCCCACCATGGCGATGGTCCTGACGTCGGCCAGGATGGACCGGATCAGGGCATCGGGATAGGTCAGCGCGGTCTGGTGCGTCATGGCGGGCGAGGGCCTGTGCGGGCGCGAAACAAAAGCCCACTCAAGCGCGCCATGGGGGCGGGGGCGATGGGGGGGGGCGGGATCGGCGGGCTTGGGGGGGGGGGGGGAGCCGCCCCCCGCCGAA
>CAYFTQ010000179.1:272-2253 GCA_964346035.1 uncultured Roseospira sp.
GCGGCGTGCATCTCCAGCAGCCGGGCGTAGACGGCGTCCGCATCGCCGATGGCCCGGCTTGGGCGTGCGGCGCGAAGCCGCCCTCAGCAGAAAAAGGGCCAGATTGACCGCAAGAAGCCTTTCAGGATCTTTCTATCACTTCGGCAAGCGGGTAGTCGGCCCGGTTCTCCTTGTAGAGGATCACGTACCCGGGGAGCGCGGTGGCCTGCCAGCCTGGGGGAAGCGCCGACACCAGCGCCCCTATGAGGCGGCGCACGGTGAAGGGCGATTCAAATGGTGGTGTGTTCGTGTCGCCCAAGTCAGGGTGCGGCGAGCGTGGCTTTCCGTCCTTCCCCTGGTACCGCAGGGTGAACGGAAGCGCGTCCTTGAGGGCGGCCAGGGTGTTAGCGACGGAGCAACCTGATTCCGGCGCGAAGCCCACGTCACGGTCAATGTCGATGGGATAGAGCGCGTCGAAGTTGGTGGGCTTGACCCTTGTCGTATCGCGCTCTCGCCCCGGGTCGTTGGACCCGAACCCGCTCCCGTTCCAGGGAATGTTCCGGACCCCGCCAAAATGGCCGATCAACTCCGTTTCCAGGTCCATGGCCGTGAACACGAAGATGCGGATGGCTTTGAAGGTCACTTGTTCCGGGGTGATGTTCTTCCGGAACATGACCTTGCGGGCGTGTTGTGTCAGCCGCTTGTGAAGGCCGGCCTCTGAGTCCGTCTTGCCGATGTAGACCAACCCACCGTCATGGAATAGCTGATAGACGCCTTGGGCTTCCGGGACGGTCGCGAGGGCCTCGGCGGTCAGGGGGGCGCCGTCCATGTCGGCCAGAATGTTAACCAGATTGGCCAGCAGTGCGCCGGGAAGATCAAACTCAAACTCTCGATATCCAAGTGTCATGCCACCACACGCATTCCCTGGGATAAGGTCAATCGCTCGTGAACGTCCCGGGCGACCTGTCGGGCCAATAGGACCGGGACCGCGTTCCCCAACTGCCGCATGGTCTCCGACCACACACCGTGAAAACGGTAGTCGTCCGGAAAGGTCTGGAGGCGCGCGCTCTCCCGCACCGTGAAGTAGCGCACCGACCCGTCAGGCCGCCTCAACATGTTCTCCCCCCCGGGGACGCCATGCACCCCAGCCTTTAGGGCTTTTGCGGGTTCGTCTAGGGGACTCCCGGTATGCCCGGGATAGGAGCGGGCGCCGGCCTGGAATCGGTGGTTCCACACCCGGGCGGATGCGTCCGGCTGTCTCTCGGGGTCGGGCAGGCCGGCGAGTGCGTCCCGCACCGTCACCCATGGCAGGGCGGCGGGTTGATCGGCAAGCTTCCTCGCCCGACCCTGAAGGCGTGGCGCGATCACCCGTTCCCGGGACGGGACCCGGTTCCGGTCCCAGTACGCCCCGCAGGACTGATCCCATAGGAGCGCGTCCAGGGAATGGGTTGGGTCGGGAAAACTCCATTCAATGCCGAGGTCGGTCCTGAAGCCCACGAAGACCACGCGCTCGCGCTTCTGGGGAACACCGTAATCGGCCGCGTTCAGGACCCGGGCGGCGACACTGTAGCACAGGTCTCGGCCGGAGGTGCCACGCGCCGAGTGGTGCCGCTCAAGGCGGGACAGGTGGTCGGACCATGGCTCACCGGCCCGCCGTTCAAGCTGGGGGTGTGTCAACTGGCGAAGGACGTAGGTGAAATACTCGTTGAAGCTGGATCGGGTCAGGCCCTTCACATTCTCGAAAATGAACGCCTTGGGCCGTGTCTCCCGGACCACCCGAACAGCTTCCGACCACATATCGCGCTGATCCTCATGGGCGCGGTGTTTGCCCCCCAGGGAGAACGGCTGACAAGGCGGGCCACCGCTCACGAGGTCAACCTTGCCCTCCAGGTCGCGAAAATTCACCGACCGAATGTCGGTTTCCAGGGGGGCGGGCCACTCGCTTACCGCGCTAGGAGGTGATATGTAGTTGGGGTGTGGGGTGGTGTGGCGGCGTGAGGCA
>CAYFTQ010000179.1:2263-5771 GCA_964346035.1 uncultured Roseospira sp.
GGGGGCGGGCCACTCGCTCACCACGCCATCGGGCACGAGGTGGTTTTCCCGGATGGTGTCGCAGCACCACCGATCCCGCTCGACAACGAGGATGGGCGTGAAACCGGCTTGGGTCACCCCCATGCCCAGGCCTCCAGCGCCCGCGAAAAGCTCAATCCCCTTCATGTGTCCGCCTCCAGGACCGCCACGAGCTTGGACCTGACCCCCGCCATGTCGGACAACTCGCATTCCCATATCTCCAGCACGCCCCATCCGTCGGCGATGAGCATGTTTCTGTTTCGTTCGTCACGTTGCCGGTTTCCCTCCAGTTTTGGAAGCCAAAAGTCCAGCCGGCCCTTCGGGAGGCGGGCGAGGCGGCACCCAGGGTCGTCATGACGATGCCAGAAGCAGCCGTGGACGAACACCACCTTCCGTCGGCCCGGGAAGACGATATCGGGGGTTCCCGGGAGGTCGCGCCGATGAAGGCGGCACCGGTAGCCCATGGAATGGAGAAGGCGGCGGATCGTCCATTCAGGCTTCGTGCCTGAACCCTTAATCCGGCCCATTCGCAGGCTTCGTTGTGTTGGTGTCAGCGTGTCGGTCATTGTACGTCCGCCTTCCCGACGACAGCCCTGGAAGAGCTGGCTGGCGGCCTCGCCGTCCAGTCCGCCCATTTGCCTGCGGATATCGTCTGCCGCCGTGTGGATATGCTTTAGATAGTCCGGCCGCCTGACGTCCGTCATACCGGCCGCGCCTGGGCGACAACGCAATCCCGCGCCCGGCGGGGCAGATCACCCGGCGTCAGGACATCCACCGGAACGCCGAGGATCTCGCTCACATCCTCCTGGAGCCCGCCAAGACTGAACAGCGTGGCGCCGGGCAAGCGGGTCCACGAGCAGGTCGAGGTCGCTGCCGCCCCGGTCCTCCCCGGTCAGCGTGGCCCCGATGACGCGCGGATTGGCCGAGCTGTACCGCCGCACGGCCTCCAGTACGGCGTCGCGATGGCGCGCCAGCGCATCCGACGGCTTCATGGCTTCGTCCTCGGATCCGCTCTCCCCATGAGTGAAGCGCGCCATGGGGCCAAGGCGGCATTCGAACCCGTATCATTTCAGCCTCCCGCGTCGGCAAGGCAGGGGCATCTTGTGAAATTTTTGACATAATTTCCGGGGCTGCGCGAAATAAATTGACGCACCGCCAAATCATACCATATCAGTCATGTATAAGCGTGACCTCGGGTTCAAGGGGGGTCGGCAGAGGGAGGAATCGATCAATGACTCGCACACAGGCGCAACAGGGACCGACGGCCCCCTGGAGCCGTCCCCGGCGGGCAGCGCCGGACCGGGGGTCCGCCACCCGCTCCATGATCGGGTCCGGGCGCGCGCGAGGCCGGGGGCGCGGCCCCGACGGCAGCAAGGCCGAGCCGGCGCAGGGCATCAAGCCGCCAGCCGTTCAGTGGGATGGCGCCTGCGAACCCGATCTGGCCAGCGTTCTCGCCGATCCGATCGTGGCCCTGGTGATGGCCCGCGACGGGCTGTCGGCGCGGGAGGTGTCCTTTATCGTGGGGCGCGCCCGCGCCCGCCTGATCGCCGCCCCGGACACAACCGCCGACACCATCATGGACACCATTGGGGACACCATTGGGGACACCATTGGGGACACCACCGGGGACACCGCCGACGCCTCAGTCCAGGCCGTCCGGCAGGGCTGAGCGGGCGGCAGCGCCCAACGCCATCCGGCCCGCCATCCGGCCCGCCGTCCATTCGCCCCCTTGACCCGGCAGGGTCGGACGGGCTTGAAAGGAAGCCTGTGGGGAGTTTCCCGGACGGACGGGCGCCCGCCCCTCGGGCGGTGGCGTGCAGGCGGAGTGCATCATGGGGCGTTTCGGACAGGGCCAGGGACCGCGCCGGGTAGAGGACCGCCGATTCCTCACCGGTGCGGGACGGTATACGGACGACATCGTTCTGGACGGACAGGCCTGGGGGGTCGTGGTGCGGTCCGCGCACGCGCATGGGCTGATCGCGTCGATCGACACCGACGACGCCCTAACCATGCCGGGCGTGCTGGGCGTGTTCACCGCCGCCGATATAGAGGCCGCCGGGCTGGGCGGCCTGCCGACGCAGGTCAAGGTCAAGAACCGGGACGGCACCACGATGATGCCGCCTCATCGCCCGGTGCTGGCCCGAGAACGGGTCCGCTTCGTGGGTGAACCGGTGGCCTTCGTGGTGGCCGAGACCCTGAACCAGGCGCGCGACGCCGCCGAGGCGGTGCTGGTGGACATCGACCCGCTCGATCCCGTGGCGGACATCGAAAGTGCCCTGGCTGCGGGCGCGCCGGACCTGCATGCCGGCGAATGCCCCGGCAACATCCTGTTCGACTGGGAAACAGGCGACCCCGAGGGGACCAGCGCGGCCTTCGCCGAGGCCGCGCATGTGGTCTCGCTCGATCTGATCAACAGCCGTGTGGCGCCCACCCCGATGGAGCCGCGCGGCGCCATCGGCCGTTTCGACGCCGACGCCGAGCGCTACGAGCTGTTCACCGGCAGCCAGGGGTCCCATACCCTGCGCGGCTGGCTGGCCCGGCATGTCCTCAAGATCCCCGAAGACCGCTTGCGCGTGGTCTCGCCCGACGTCGGCGGCGGCTTCGGCATGCGCCTGTTCCTGATGAACGAGCACGCTCTGGTGCTGTTCGCCGCCCGCGCCCTCGGCCGACCCGTCAAGTGGATCGCCGAGCGCGCCGAGGGCTTCGCCAGCGACCTGCACGGCCGCGATCACCTGACCCGTGCCGAGCTGGCGCTGGACGCCGACGGCCGCTTCCTGGCCGTGCGTGTGGACGTGCGCGCCAACATCGGCGCCTACTGTTCGCAGATGGGGGCCTTCATTCCCACCATGGCGGGCGCGGCCATGATCGTCGGCGTCTACCGGTTCCGGGCCGCGACCATGCGCTCGCGCGGCATCATGACCAGCACCACCCCCACCGACGCCTATCGCGGCGCCGGCCGGCCCGAGGCAGCCTATATGCTCGATCGCCTGATCGACGTGGCGGCGCGTCGGCTGGCCGTGGCGCCGGACGAACTGCGCCGGCGCAACCTGATCCCTCCGGAGGCGCTGCCCTTCAAGACCGTCATGGGGCGCACCATCGATTCGGGGGACTTCCGCGCCATGCTGGACCGTGCCCTGGCGCGCGCCGACTGGGCCGGGGCCGAAGGTCGCAAGGCCAACGCGCGCGCCGCCGGCAGGATGCGCGGCATCGGCCTGAGCTATTATGTTGAAGCCTGCGGCGGCGGCAACGACGAGACCGCCACACTCAGGGTCGCCGAGGACGGCGCCGTCACGGTCCTGATCGGCACCCAGTCCACCGGCCAGGGGCACGAGACCGCCTATGCGCAGATGGTGGCGGACGCTCTGGGCGTGCCGATGCAATCCATCCGGGTGCGCCAGGGCGATACGGACGAGATCGCCACCGGGCGCGGCACCGGCGGGTGCCGCCCCCCCCCGGGCGGCGGGGCAGCGTTGGCGGCCGCCACCCCCGG
>CAYFTQ010000180.1:0-5765 GCA_964346035.1 uncultured Roseospira sp.
GGGCGTAGTTCTGGAACACCATGCCGATGCCGAGCTTGTGCGGCGGCACGCTATTGATGGGCTGCCCGTCCAGGATGATCTCGCCGTGCGTCGGCGATTCGAAACCCGCCAGCATCATCAGACAGGTGGTCTTGCCGGAGCCCGACGGCCCCAGCAATGTCAGGAATTCGCCCTTGGCGATGTCCAGCCGCAAATCCTTCACGACCAGCGTTTCGCCATCGTAACTCTTTTGGACGTCCTGGAACCGAACGAACGGGTCCTGCGTCTGCCCCATGCCTGCCTCGCCCTGTTCGACGGGCGCCCTGGACCGCCCGCTGGGGTTGCCCGGCCGCCTCATGGGACCCGCCCCGGCCGGCCGAATCGGCGGCGCGACCGGGAGCGCGGTCTTGCTTGGCGGAAACGCTAGCACGCCCCGCAATACAAAACAAAGGGCTCATCGCACGACCGCCAGCAAAAACGCAGGACCCTCGGTGGCCGGGGGTGAAATGTACTCACAATCCCGGCCAGTATGCGGTGTACATTCGGCAAGACAACGCGCCCGATCAACTGCGGGCTCTTTGATGAACCGGAACCAGGTCCGAAAAAATGGCCTTCGTCCTTGGCAAGTTGACGCGGGAGCCCGTTTTCATTCGCACTCCCACAGACGCCGCCATTGCACACAATATACGCAATTGGCGCGCGCCCTGTCTGGTCGTCGCCCATTAAATCAGCACGCACGCGCCCTTGCTTCGAATGGACGAACCCGTTCCACGGAACGGGGCGGGCGTCGTTCGTGGCGCGTCGGGGGCGAAGCAGGACACATTAAACGGGGGGAAGCGCGCGGCGATCCGGCACCGACTCGGCGCGGGGTGGCGCCGAACGCTCAGGCGGGACCGCGATGGGGGGCGGGCCGACGCGGGTCGGTCTTGCGCCACAGGCGCGGCAGGCCGTGGATATCCTCGCCGGGGAACAGGTAGGGCCGGAACTCCAGTACGAAGCCGAGTTGCGCCAGGGTACGGTCGAGATCCTGAACCGCCGTGTCATCGGCCGCGTCACGGATGTACAGGCCGCCGCCGGTCGCCAGGCAGCGATGAAACAGCGGCAGCATGTGGCGAACCAGCCGCTCCGGCAGCCCGGGCAGCGCATCAACGCACAAGATCAGGTCGAAGAACCCCGGCGGCAGCAGATCGAAGCGCCACGTGGGCAGGTGGAACAGGCCGGACTGGTCGGTCACGGCGAAATCCCGGGGCTGAGCGATATAGTCACTGACCGGCAGCACGTTGGCGCGTCGGTGGTATTCCGCCTGCGCAACATAGGCGGCCTCGTCCGACTCCATGGCGACATAGACCAGCCCGGGCACTTCCTGGCACCAGATGTTGACCTGACGCCCGCTCCCGCCGTGGAAATCCAGGATGCGCCGCGTGCTCCAGCGTGGTGGACGCGGATACGGCACCTGAAAGCCGTAGTCCTCCGCATTGCGGATGTCGATCGGCAAAGGCGGTTCGGGCGCGGCGTCGATCAAGCCGTCCCGGAACAGGCTGTCCAGCACCAGCCGGGTCACCGCCTGGCTTTGCCCGATGCGCGCCGGGTCGGCGCTGGCATACAGCGGCAGCGGCGTTCGGGCGGGATCAAGCAGCCATGGCACCAGGGCCTCACCCGGCGGCGCCTCGGGGTCGGCGGCGGCGGCGGACGGCGCGATCCAGGGCACGATGCCGGGAGGCAGCGTGCGCAGATCGGTCTTGCGGCGCAAGCGAAACTGGTCCGGGGTCATGGCGTGATGCGGGTTGGCGTCATGCGGGTTGGCGGGGTGCCGACCGACGCGCCCCTGGCATCGCATCGCGATCCGGTTTGGTGGCATGCACGGTCGGTCGGTCGTGACAGGCTCCCCCCCCTGCCCTCTCCGCTAACCCATTCCGCCCTGGTTGGCAAACGCCGAGACATCATCCCGTGCGCCGGCGGGTCGGGACGGTGGGTCAGGACAGTAGGCGGGTCAGCCGGTCAACTCGCCCAGGGCTTGCACGATGGCCCGGCGGATGCCCGGTTCCATGGCCGCGTGACCGGCATCGGGAACCATGATCAGGCGGCTGCCGGGCCAGGCGCGATGCAGGTCCCAGGCACTGGCCGGCGGGCATACCAGGTCATAGCGCCCCTGCACCAGCACCGCCGGAAGGTGAGAGATGCGGCCAATATCGCGCAGCAATTGGGCTTCCTCCAGAAAGCCCCGGTTGATCATGTAGTGCGCTTCCATACGGGCCAGGGGAAGGCTGGCCTGCGCCGACGACTCCGCCCCGCGCGGGATCAGGCGCGAGCAGGATTCCTCGTAGCGACTCCAGGCGATCGCGGCCGGGCCATGGATCCGCTGGTCGGGGTCGCACAGACGGCGGTAATAGCTCGGCAGCGGAGTCGCGCGCTCCGAGTCGGGCAGGAAGCCCAGAAACGCCTCGCCGGCTTCGGGGAAGAACCGGCCCATGCCGTTCAGGAACCAATCCACCTCGGCGGCCCGGAACAGGAACACACCGCGCAGCACAAAGCCCAGGCAGCGCTCCGGATAAGCCTGGCCATAGGCCAGCGCCAGCGTGCTGCCCCACGATCCGCCCAGCACAAGCCAGCGCGGGATGTCCAGGTGACGGCGCAGGCGCTCGATGTCGTCCACCAGATCCCAGGTGGTGTTGGCCTCAAGCCCGGCGCGCGGCGCGGAGCGTCCGCAACCGCGCTGATCGAACAACACGGCCCGATGCACGACCGGATCAAAGAACCGGCGATAGGCCGGCGCCACGCCGGCGCCCGGACCGCCATGCAGAAACACGACCGGAACGCCATCGGGGTTGCCGCACTGCTCCCAGTACAGGGTGTGGCCGTCACCGACCGCCAGCATGCCGGAATCGAACGGCGCCTGCGGCGCGTACAGGTCGCCCGGATTGGCCGGATCGGCCGGATCGGCCGGGTCGAAGACGGTGGACGCGGTGACGGACTGGTCGCTCACGGGCGGTTTCCCATTGGTTCGCAAAGGCAGGCGGGTGGCCCCATTCAACGCGAATGAACTGGCCTTGACCATCCCTACGACGTCAAGCGCCGAAAGGACCAAACATTTTGGACCATGGGACCGGGCGCGCCGAAATGCGCCACACTCGAATTGCACGCGGGACGTATATGTTTTGCGGGTTGCCCTCATAGAACGTTTCGGCCATACTTCTCCGTGCAAGCGGTCGCAAAATCAAGGGGGCGGGGTCGCGAACAGGCACAGTGGGTGGATCAGGCGTCGCACGGTGGACAGCCGGGCGGAGTCAGCCTGATCGCGAACACGCATAAATTTCTCCTTGTTTGTTCCAACTCGGGTTTGCGGAGACCGCAACTCCGCACAACAGTGACTGGAGAAACATCATGTGGGGCAAAACGATTTCCACGGGCGTCCTGGCGACGGCCTTGTTCATTGCGCCGATGACGGTGTCGGCGGACGACGGACCCGATTTCACCCTGACGCCGGAGTGCACGACCAAGGCCACCGGACTGGATGGTGTTCGGCACAACTGCACGTCAGAGTGGTCGACCGTCACCGCGCCCGAAAACCACGTCATCAATCGCGATAGCGTCAAGGCCACCTGGATCAGCGATAATGGCTCGGAAAAAAGGTACGACATCAAATATGATGACTGGGTCACCGTGATCGCTGACCTTACATCCCCGCAGACTATGAGTGTCAGGGTCTACGCCCTTGGGCCGAAGGGCCATGCCAGCGGGCGCGGCTGGTCCAGGGCGCGCATCACGGGAACGTTCACGAAGTACAAGTAGAACCCGGCGCCCGGCCCCTTAACGCCGGCCGGCGCGCGCCGCCGCCAGATCGGCCGGAGTGTCGATGTCGCGCCGAATGGCGGGGTCGGCGACGGCCACCAGCATGACCCGATCGGGGTGGCCGGCCAGCAGGTCGCGGCCGCCCCGGTCGCCGGTCAGCGCCGCCAGGGCGGGGCGCCAGGCCGCGCCCCACAGCACCGGATGGCCGGCCGCGCCTGCGGCCTCAAGCCGGGGTCGGGCGATGGTCCATGCCGACTCCGGCGCAGCGCGCCAGGCGGCCACCAGACGCCGAACCGTCGCCGGCGCCAGACCGGGCATATCGGCAAGTGCGATCAGGATGCCGTCCAGGTCCATGGGCAGCGCCGCCACGCCCCGGGCCAGCGACCCGCCCATGCCGGCGGCCGCATCCGGGTTGAAGGCGGGCCGGAACGCGCGCCCCGCCAGCACCGCCGCGACCGCCTCGGCATCGCGCCCGGTCACCACCACGCGCGTGGCCTCGGGCAAGGCATCGACCAGCGCATCGGCCGCCCGCGCGACCACGGGCGCCCCCCGAAGGTCCGCCAGCAGCTTGTTGGGACCGCCCATGCGCCGCCCCTGGCCGGCGGCCAGCAACACGACCCCCAGACCCGCGCCCCGCTCGCCGGCGGCGGACCCCGTCATGGTCCGGTCGCGCGTTCGGCCGCCAGGATGGCGCGCAGGCCCTCGCGATAGGTGGGATGGGCCAGCCTCACGCCCAGCCGGCTCTTGACACGACCGTTCCAGACCCGGCGGGTCTCGGCATAGAAGCTGCGCGCCATGGGCGACAGGTCGGCATCTTCAAGGGCGACCTCCGGCGGCGGGTCGAGCCCCAGCAGGCGCGCGGCCTCGGTGATGACGTCCTGGGGCGGGGCCGGGTCGTCGTCCGCCAGATTGTAGATCGAGCCCGGCGCCGGCGCGCCCATCGCCGCGCGCAGAGTGGTGGCGATGTCGTCCACATGGATGCGACAGACAACATGGCCCGGCTTGACCACCCGATGGCCACGCCCGGCGCGCACACTGTCCAGCGCCGAGCGCCCCGGGCCGTAGATGCCTGCCAGCCGGAACACCTCGACCGGTCGGCCATGGCTGCGCCACAGATCCAGCCAGGCCTCCTCTGCCGCCAGCCGGCGCCGGGACCGCGCTTGCCCCGGCGCCGGCGGCGTCAGTTCGTCCACCCAGGCGCCGGCGGTGTCGCCATAGACCCCGGTGGTCGAAAGATATCCGATCCAGGCCAGATTATCGGCTGCGGCCAGGACCTCGCCCAGACCGTCGAGCACCGGATCGCCGGCCTCGTCGGGCGCGACCGAGACCAGCACGTGCGAGAAGCGGGCCAGGACGTCGGCCGCCAGGGGTCGCGCACGACCGAACACCAGGCCCTCGAACCCCTGGTGCCGGATCGCCTCGGCGCCGTCGTCGTCGCGACTGGTGCCGGCGACATGCCAGCCGCGCGGCAACAACACCTCGGCCAGACATCGCGCGGTGTAGCCGAAGCCAAGACATAACAGGCTGCGGTCGGTGGTCATGGAACCTCACTGCATGCGGTGCCAGGGTGGCGGAGCGCGGAGAAAACTCTGTGCAGGCCCGGATCAAGCGGGCATGATGGCGGGCCTCCCGCTGGCTGCGTCCGTCCCGGACGCGGCCCCGGTCGCGACCGACGGCAGGGCATGATCCGGCCAGCCCCGGCGCACCCCCGGCGCGGACAATGGCAACCGCCCCGATCGCGATCCTCCCGCGGCCCCCTCCGGCTCAGACAGGCGACGACGACAGGCATGGACGATTCATCCCCTTCCAGCAACCTTCAGCGTGAAGCGCTGCTCATGCACGCGTCCGGGCGACCGGGCAAGATCGAGATCACACCCACCAAGCCGCTGACCACTCAGCGGGATCTCTCGCTCGCCTATTCCCCCGGCGTCGCGGCGCCCTGCCTGGAGATCGAGCGCGATCCCGTCACCGCCTACGATTACACCGCGCGCGGCAAC
>CAYFTQ010000181.1:0-5752 GCA_964346035.1 uncultured Roseospira sp.
GGTGTGGTCGTGCCACCGGCGCCGGCTTGGCCAGACAACAACGGCCAGTAGTCCGGACCGACACCCTTTTCGTCGCACGCCCGGCCCGGCCGCACGGTGCCCGCTCGACGCTATCGCCCGCTATCGCCCGGCCCCGATCCGTCCGGGTCCGGCAGCGACGCACGTCTGGCGGCGCCCTCGTCCGAAGGCGCGTCCCGCTTGGATGTCCCGGGCTCTTCCGCCGGCAACACGACCGGCCGACCCGGCGGCGGTGTCCCGCCACCGCCCGCCGCTGTGCCGCCGCGCGCGCCCATGGCGGCCAGGCGGTCGATGTGCAGATGGGCCGGCGGCGCATTGCCCTGTTTGTCCATGCCGAAATAGACGGTCATATGCGGGAACGGCATCTCGATGCCCAGGGCGTTGAAGCGTTTCTTCATGCGGCGATTGAACTCGCGTCCGACCCACCATTGCATGATCGGCTTCGTCTTCAGACGAGCCTTGATGATGACCGCCGAGTCACTGAACCCGTCCACCCCCAGAACCTCGATCGCCTCCAGGATCGACGGGCCGTATTCCTCGTCCTCGCGCAACTCGGCGCTGATCGCGTTCAGCACCTCGACCACCTCGTCCGTGTCCTCGCGGTAGGAGACGCGAACCTCCATCAGATAATACGAGAAGTCCTTGGTCATGTTGGTGACGGTATCGACGTTGCTGAACGGCAGGGTATGCAGGTTGCCGGACAGGTCCCTCAGCCTGAGCGAACGGATCGACATGGCCTCGACCACGCCGGCATGCCCCCCCACCTGAACCACGTCACCAACCGCGATGGTGTCCTCAAGCAGGGTGAACACGCCGCTGATGACATCCTGGACCAGCTTCTGGGAGCCGAAACCGATGGCCAGGCCAACCACGCCGGCGCCGGCCAGCAGAGGCGCGATGTTCACCCCCAGTTCGGACAGCAGCATCAGCGCGACGACGATCACCAGGATCACCGTCAGGACGTTCCGCAGCAGCGGCAGCAGGGTGCGTTCGCGCTGGCCGCGCTCGATGATGTTGCCGGCCGTGTCGGTGGTGCTCAGGTAGCGCTGGATGAAATGGTTGACGCCCTCCCACAGGGCCACCGATACCGCCAGAACCAGCACACTGTTGAAGATGATGGTGGCAAGGCGGCTGCCGCCGCCCTCGGTCAGCCAGGCGACCGCGCCGACATGCCATGACTCCAGCACCAGCAGCAGCGCGCCCGCCGCAACCACTGCGCGCGCCGTATTGGCGGCCAGTCCGATATAACGCCGGCCCCGCTGGCGGGCGGCGCGGTCAAAGCTGGCCGCGCCGTGCAGCCGCATCATGCCCCGGTCCCGCAGGTCCTGAACCCAGCGGAACACCAGCGCCACGATCACACAGATCAAGACCGTCTTGACCGTCGCCAGCCCGACCACGACGAACCAGCGCTCGCTTTCCAGGCTCCAGGCGAAGAAGATGCCGATGGCATAGGCGCCGGCCAGAAGGTGCCAGATGTCCGACAGCCCGCGAACCATGCCGGCCGCCCACGCGCTCGTCAGGCCGCCCGCCGTCATCAGACGCCGAATGGCGCGCTGGCCCACCCGACGCAGCTTGAACAGCGCGTGCAGTGTCAGCACCAGGGTAACCAGAGCGACCGCCTGCATGAGCGAGGATCGCCCGCCCGGCGGCATACCCAGCAGGCGGGCGACTTCCACCAGCAAATAGCCGACCAGCATGGTCAGGACGATCCGGCGCAGCCCGCGCGCCAACGCGCGCGCGCTGTCGTCGGTCACCGGGAGCAGGCGCGCCGGCGAGTCTTCCGGCGTCAGCAACCCGTTCAGGACGAGCACGGCAGCGCGCATCAGGACCAGACTCGTGATCACGGCGGCGGCCACCAGTTCGGTCCGCAAAGGCGCGTCGATCAAGGGAAGCGTGGCCTGCGCCGCAGCCGCGAACACGGCGATCGGCACCAGGGTCAGCAGCAGGCGGATCACCAGCACCGTGACCCGCCGCAACGGCGTTGCCTGCTCTGCCGCCTGACGCAGACGCCGCGCCGCCCGGCCGGTGAACAGCCGCACCAGGACGGACGCCGTCAGGCCCGCCACGACCACCAAGGCGATCTGACTGGCCAGATTCAACCATTGGCCGCGCATGGTCTCGCTGGCCTGCACGGCCAGCCAGTCCAGCACCTGCGGAACCTCGGTCGTCAGGCCGCTGGTCCAGATGGCTTTTCGATAGAAATCCTGGAACACGCCGGTCAGCCACGACAACCCGGCCGACGGCAGCACCGGAGAGTCCGGCGTGCCGGCACCATCCTCGGGCGCCGCCTCCGCCTGCCCCGCCGATCCTTCGGACCCGCCGCCCGAACCGCCGCCCGACCCGCCGGAAGCCCCTGCGCCCAGGGCGGCACGCGCCAGGCCGGCCATGCCTGCCCCGCCCGTTCCGGCGCCAACGCCCGGCCCTGGCGCCGGCGTGGCGGCGACGGCGCTCCCGTCCGACTCGGCGGCTGGGGCTGCTGGCTGAAGGCCCTGCCCGGCCGCGCCGTCCAGCGCCGTCAGAAGGTCGCGCAATGCGCGGCGCGCCGCCGGGTCCCGCAACACCTGGGACAGAAGAATCGACTCCAGCGCCCCGGCCGGGGGCGGCGGCTCCCCGACCACCGCCCGGGACAAAACCGAGGACGGAGATTGGGTTGGGGCGGGTCCGGCCGCCGCCGGGCCGGAGTCCGGCGCGCCAGATGGGACGCCCGCCGCCGCCTCGGCCGAGGTCGATGGGGCCGACGCGCGCGCCTCCGCCGCCCGCTCGACCTCCGCCGCGCGGTCACGGACGGCCTGTTCCAGTCGGAGCTGTTGTTCCGGAGAAAGCTGGGCATGCAGCGGCTGTGCCGGGACAGACGCCAGCAGGAACACGACGACCAGGGCGAGAAAAGGCGCGGCAGCGACGGCGCGCATGGCGCCGAGCCGAAAACGGGAACGGACACGGGGCATGGGCGGGCGGCTCATTGCGGTCGGGGACGGGACGCGAAGAGTCCCAGAAGCCTGACGCCGGCGCAAGGGCGCTGCCCGGCATCGGGCAATCTGGGGACCGGTCCCGCGCGGGCACCCGGTCGGACTGTTCTTCGTTGCAGCCCCTGGCGACCGCGTCACGCACCGCCCCGCCCGTCCGCATGGAGCGGCTTCGTGGCGGCCGATACCAAAGGCGGTCTGGCGCGTGCGCGCGGGTTCGATCCGGACGGATCATGCCAACGGAGTCTCGTCGGTCCGGATCAAAGCACTACGCACTGGTATCCAGGCCACCACCCGCGCCGTCGGCCGCACCGGCCCCGGCGGCGTCATCATCCGGCGCTGCGGCAGGCGCCGGCGCCGGCGCCGGGCCACGCTTGGGGCCACCCCTGGACACCACGACCATGGCCGGGCGCAACAAGCGGTCATGAATGGTATAGCCGGTTTGATAGACCTGCACCACGGTTCCGGCCGGAACGTCGGGCTGGTCCATCTCCTGCATGGCCTGATGCAGGTTGGGATCAAACGGCCGGTCCATCGCCTCCATCCGCTTGACGCCGTACTGGGCCAGCGCGCCGCCCAGTTCCTTGGCGGTCATCTCGACACCGATGGCCAGGTTCTTCAGGTTTGGGTCGGCGACGCGGGCTTCCTCCGGCGCGGCGGCCAGGGCGCGCTCCATGTTGTCGGCCACCGGCAGCAGCGCCCTGGCCAGGTTCGAGACCGCGTACTTGGTATTGTCCTGGATACGCTTGTCGGCCATGCGCTTGGCGTTCTGGGCCTCGGCCAGGGCACTCAGGTATTCGCGGTTGAGGCGCGCGACCTCGGCCTCCAGGGCGGCGATGCGCTCCTGTGGCGTCTCCTCGGCGGCAGCGTCCATCTCGCCCGCCTCCTCCTGCCCGGGAACGGCGGACGGCGGTGCGTCGGCGTCCAGGGCCGCATCCGGCCGGGCGCCGTCGGCGGCCAGACCATCGCCGGTCGGATCGGCCGGGGGCTTGGGCGTGGTGTCGTCTGTCTCGCGGGGGGCGGTGTTCTGTGTCATCGCGGGTCCAAGTCCTGGTCCGTGAATGCGGGGAAGGCGGAGGGGGCGGCACGTCACCCCAGCAGGCGCCCGATCACCTTGGCGGTATAGTCCACCAGAGGCACGATGCGCCGATAATTGATTCGGGTGGGACCGACAACGCCGATGGCGCCGACGATCTCCTCACGGCTGTTCTGGTAGGGCGCGACGATCATCGAGCAGCCGGCCAGCGTGAAAAGCTCGTTCTCGGCGCCAATGAAGATCTGCACACCCTCGCCACCGTTGACCAGATCAAGCATGCGCAGAACCTGTTCCTTGGCTTCCAGGGCCTCGAACAAGGCGCGGATCTGATCCAGGTCGCGGGCGACGTTGACGTCGGTCAGCAGGTTGCCCTGGCCACGCACGATCAGGGCGGCGCCGGGCTTGTCGTCCGACCAGGTGGCCAGGCCGGCCGCCACCACCTTGCGCGACAGGTCGTCAAGCAGCGAGCGATCCGAGTCGAGATCGCCCAGGATGGCCTCTCGGGCCTCGTCCAGGGTCCGCTCGGCCAGACGGGCGTTGAGGTAGTTCGTAGCCTCCACCAGCGCGCTGAGGGGGACCCCGGCCGGCACTTCCACAACCCGGTTCTCGACCACGCCGTTGCCGCCGACGATGACCACCAGCGCGCGCCCGGGCCCCAGATGAACGATCTCGATATGCTTGACGGCGGCGTCGGTCTTGGGCGCGATCACCAGCCCGGCGCAGCGGGACAGACCGGACAGGACGGTGGTGGCTTCTTCCAGCATGCCCTCAAGGCTGCGCCCGGCGGCCTGGCACATTGTTTCGATGCGGCCGCGCTCGTCGCTGTCCAGCGCACCGACTTCCAGCAGCCCGTTGACGAACATGCGCAGCCCCAGTTCGGTGGGCAGACGCCCGGCGGACGCATGAGGGGCATAGAGCAGGCCGACATGCTCCAGATCGCTCATGACATTGCGGATGGTCGCCGGCGACAGGCCCGAGGGCATGCGACGCGACAGGGTACGCGAGCCGACCGGCTCACCGTTTTGGACATAGGCATCCACGAGGTGCTGGAAAACCTCGCGCGAGCGCGCGTCCATGTCGGTCAGCGGCGGGGGCTGGGTCAGCATAGGGCGTCATCCGACCTTGGCCAGGGTGGAGCCGGCACATTGGGCGCCGGACAGGAGCGAGATCTAGGGAGCACCGCCGAGCCCGTCAACGTGCCTCGGGCGCCGCCCCGGCCCCCGGGGGTCCTATTGTGGCGTAAACACGAAGGTGAAGTCCTTGAAATACTCGTAGTACTCGGGCGGGATCGGCAGCGGGCTGGAAACCTGGACGGCGCGCCGGGCGGTGTCGGCGAAGGCGGTGAACACCGGGTCAACGCCGTAGCGGCCGGTTCCGCCGACGATCTGAACGCCCTGGACATGCCCGCCGGGCCGCACCGTGACCCGGATCTCGACCGACATGGCCATGACGTCGCGCCCGCCGGCATTGAATCTCCAATTGTACCGGACGTGTTCAGATATCCTTTGTTTGTAGGCGTCGAGCTGGGTCATGGTCAGCCGGTCGGACAGCCGCCCGCCCGAATTGCTGCGGCGCTGGCTGGCGCTGTTCTCCCCCAGAAGGTCGCGCAGCATCGAATCCACAACATCGTCCGGGCTGTCGGGGCGCGTCTCGGCGCGCTCGGGCGTTGGTTCCGGATCGGGACGCTGCGGACGCTCCGGGCGTGGTGGCGCCGTCGGCTTTGCCATCGGCACCG
>CAYFTQ010000182.1:0-5749 GCA_964346035.1 uncultured Roseospira sp.
CGGGGAAGAACTCCACGCCGCGGCCGAACTGGGCATAGGCCATCCAACTGCCGATCAGGCCGACCACCGCCAGCATGACCACCAGGGCCGGCCGCCTAAGGGCTCGGTCCAGCAGCCGGGCATAGGCGCCGGTCAGGCCACGCAGGCGGGTGACGTCGCTGTGCTCGCTGGCCGCGATGGCCTTGGCGGTGGCTGCCGCGTTGCCTCCCCGTGCAGGACTCTTGCCGATGCGCGAGCCCAGCGTCGGTACGAAGATCAGTGCCATCAGCAACGAGGCCGTCAGCGTGGCCACCAGGGTGATGGGCATGAACTTCATGAACTCGCCCACCACGCCGGTCCAGAACAGCAGCGGCATGAACGCCGCCAATGTGGTTGCGGTCGAGGCGATCACCGGCCACGCCATGCGCTTGGCGGCCAGGCCGTACGCCTCGTAGCGGTGCAGGCCCTCGGTCATTTTCCGGTCGGCGTATTCGGTCACCACGATGGCGCCGTCCACCAGCATGCCGACGGCCAGGATCAGCGAGAACAGCACCACCATGTTGACCGTCAGCCCCATGGCGGCGAGCAGCAGAATGGCCATCAGGAACGAGCCCGGAATGGCGATGCCGACCAGCAGGCCGGAGCGCAGGCCGAGCGCCGCCACCACCACCACCATGACCAGCAGGATGGCGGCAATGACGTTGTTCTGAAGATCGAACAGCATCGTCTTGATGTCGTCCGACTGGTCCTGGATGAAGGTGACCGTAAGCCCGTCCGGCCACAGCGCCTGTTCGCGCGCCACCACGGCGCGCACGGCGTCCACCGTATCGATGATGTTTTCGCCGACGCGCTTTTTGACCTCCAGGGTCACCGCCGTCTGGCCGTTGACGCGGGCAAAGCCCTCCGGGTCCTTGAAGGTGGCGCGCACCTCGGCGAAGTCGCGCAGGCGGACAACGGCGTCCTCGGTGAACTTGATGGGCTGGTCCAGGATGTCGGTAACGGACTGGTACAGCCCGGGCACCTTGATGGCGAAGCGCCCCTGTCCGGTGTCCATGGTGCCGGCGGCCACCAGGCGGTTGAAGCGGCTGATGACGTCGGCCACCTCGGCGTTGGCCAGGCCATAGCTTTGCAGGCGCACCGGATCGACGATGATTTCGATCTGTTGTTCGCGGTCGCCGCCGATGTCCACCTGAAGCACGGAGGGGATCTTCTCGACCTCGTCGGCCAGATCGTCGGCCAGGCGCAGCAGGGCGCGTTCCTGGATGTCGCCGGCCAGGGTCACCACCACGATGGGGAACAGGCTGATGTTGATCTCGTTGACGGTCGGTTCGTCGGTCTCGGTCGGCAGTTCGCCCTTGGCGATATCCACCTTTTCCTGGACGTCGCGCTTGGCCTGCTCGGAATCGAACCCGGCCTCGAATTCCAGCACGACGTTGGCGCCGCCCTCATAGGCGGCCGAGCGCATTTCCTTGACGCCCTCGATCCCCTTCAATTCCTGTTCCATGGGGCGCACCAGCAGGCGCTCGGCGTCCTCGGGCGAGATGCCGCGATGCGACATCGCCACATACATCAGCGGGATGGGAACGTCGGGCGCGCTTTCCTTGGGGATCTCCAGGAACGCCACGGTGCCGGCCACCAGGATCAGCAGCAGCGAGGCAATGACCGTGCGGGCGCGGCCCAGGGCGGCGTCGATGATGGCCTTCATGGCCGGGTCTCCGCGCTCCGGCCTGCTGCGTCGCCGCCGCCGGCCGTGATGTCCAGCGTGTCGATGGCGGCGGTCGGGGCCTCGCCCCGCTCCAGGGCGGCGCGATCGGCGGCGGCCAGGGCCTCGCTATTGGCCTCTATGGTCTCGGCATGGACCGGGCGCACCAACTGGCCGGCGGTGACGAATTCCTGGCCGACCGTGATCAGTGTGGCCGGGTCGGGCAGGCCGGTGATCCAGAGGCCGTCCTCTCCGTCACCGGACACCTGGACCGGGTGGAACACCACGCGGTTGTCCTCGTCCACCAGCTTGACACCGATGCGCCCGTCCTTGTCCAGCGCCAGCAGGGCCGGCGAGATGGCGTGGGCGCGCGATGCGGCCAGCGGCAGGCGAACCCGCGCGGTCATGCCTGCGGGCATGCGCTGGCCGGGATTGGGCACGCTGAGCGTGACGGCAAAGGTGCGGGTGACGCCGTCGGCGACCGAGGCGATGGTGGAGACCGTGCCGGTCAGGGTCTGTCCATCGACCAGGGTGACCTGGCCAACCTGATCGCGGCGGATGGCGCCGATGTCGGATTCCGGGATGCGGACGATCACGTCCAGCGGGTCCAGGTCAACCAGATGGGCGACCGGATCGCCGACACCGATATAGTCGCCCAGTTCGGCCTTGTGGGCCTCCAGCATGGCATCGAACGGCGCCCTGATCTCGGTGCGCTCGATGTCGAGCAGGATGGACGCCCGGGCGGCACGGGCGTCCTCCAGCGCGGCCCGGGATTCCAGCACCCGCTGTCGGGTCGTGAAGTCGCGGTTTGCCAGGCGCTGGTCGGCCTGGGTGCGGTCCTGCCAGCGGGCCACGGCGGCCTCGGCCTGGCTCAGCCGCTCCATGCGGTCGTCCATGGCCAGGCGGGCCAGCACAACGCCCTTGGCGACCAGGGTGCCTTCCTCGTCGCCGACCTCGACCACGCGCCCGGCGGTCTCGGCCTTGACCTCGACGCTGCGCGAGGCGTGCGTCTGGCCCAGAACGGTCAGGGCGCGCACGCGCTCCTCAGCGGTAAGGTTGCGCACGCGCACGGTGGCAATCGCAGCCTGTCGCTGGTCGGCGACGGGCGGACGCAGGGCATCGTTCGTGGTGTGTGGGTCGTCCTTGGCGCCGACCATGCCGGAGCCGACCCAGGCCAGCGTGGCCAGGGTGATGAGAACGGCGATGAGGATGGACGATCTCATGGCGGGTCTTTGTGCTGAGCGAGGCGGCGGCCCCGGAACGGATGACGGCGGGCGGTCAGTCGCCACCGCCGCCGGTGACCAGGCTTGGCGCCGGGGCCGGTGCCGGAATCGGGCCTTCCAGGGCGGACCTGTTGTCGTCGATCCAGGTCGCCCAGGCGCGGCTGATGTCCTGGCCCATACGGATCAGGAAGCGGTCGCCCGGCGGCGTGTCGTGACAGTCGATGGCGGCCAGTTCGGCGGCGAGATCCCGATAGCCCTGGGCATAACTGTCCAACAGGCCAGAGACCTGCGAGGGCGTCATGAGGTGGGCGAACGCCAGGGCGAACATGTAGTCGGAGCGCAGCCGGTCGAAGCTCAGCGGTTCCAGCAGACTATCCCGCAGGCCGGCGCGCCCGGCCTCGGTGATGGCATAGACCTTGCGATCCGGCCGGCCGGATTGGCTTTCGTGGGTGCAGGTTGCCAGGCCATCGGCCAACAGGGCATTGAGCGCCGGATAAATGGAGCCGTAACTGAGGCTTTGATAATGGCGGAACGGACCGTCCTCGAACGCCTTGCGGATATCATAGCCGGTTGTGAAGCCGGCATCCAGGGCGCCCAGGCAGAGGGCCTTGGCATCCAGGGGCATGGTGGACCTCTTGACAGGGACGTTTTGACACGGGGAGGACGGCAGCCCGAACGCGCCGCCAGCCCGTCCATATATCACGTTCCGATATATATCAACCCAGTATAGCAACACCGGGGGCGCCCGGCGCATGGCCAGCCCGGATTTCCCTGTGCGCCCCGACGGCGCGGGCCCGGACCCGGGTTCCACCGGATCCCGCTGCTCCTCAGGTTCTTGCCGCGCCGGGCGCCGTGTTCGGGCGGCGGCGTGTCGGTCCGCCAGGAAGGATGGGGGGCGAAATCCGGGCTAAACGGTCTCGGGTCTGGTCAGGATCAGGTCGCGCCCGAACCGGCGCAGGCCGCGCGCGCCGGCGCCCTCGGCCACCGCGTGGGCGAGGCCGTCCGGGTCCTCCACCACCAGTCCGGCCAGCACGGTCAGGCCGTGGTCGAACAGAACGGGGGACAGGGGGGTCCCCGGGCCGACCATCATCACGTCGGCATCCGGTCGGCATGCCGACAGCAGGCCCGGCAGGGTGGCGTTGACGAGGCTCGATGCCGTCAGCAGCGCGGCGTCCGCGTCCGCCAGCAGGGCGGGCGCAGCGCTCTCCGGCCAACGGTCGGGGCCGGCGGTGCGCTCGATCAGGGCGACGTGGGGGGCCTTCTCGCGCACCTTGGGGAAGGCGCCGACCATGACCGGTCGGTCGGCTGTCGCGGCCGTCCGGGCGAACAGGTCCAGGCCGTTTGCGGCAGGCCCGGCTAGGTCGAACCGATTGTGGGCGGCGTTCAGTGCGGCCACCCCGATAGCCCGCCCGCAGGGGTCGGGTGCCTCGGCCAGCGCCGCCAGGGTGGACAGTGGCCGGCCGCTTAGCGCGCCTGCCAGCGGCGCCGGGCGACAGCCGGAGGTCTCGCGCGCCGGCGTCTGAGCCAGCCCGACTGCGTCCGGCCCCTCGACCATCGTCCAGTTCAGGCCGATGACGACGCGCCGCGCCGTGGCCCCCGCCGGCACCCCGGCGCGCAGTTCGGCCAGCAGGCCATGCGGTCCCCACCAACGCCAGATGTCGGCCCACCGGGGCGCCAGCAGGCGGCCGGCCGGGGCGCTGAAGCGCATCCAGTCAAGCGCGTGCGACTCCGGCACCAGGGTCAGGACCGGCACCCTGGCGGCCATGGCCTGCAACAGCTCGTCGGCCAGACCGCGGCCCTCGGCTTCCAGGTGCGAGAACTTTGAGACCACCAGCAGGTCCACGCCCTCGGCCAGGGCGCGGCGCACGACGGCGCTGGCCTCGGCCAGGCCCTGGGTGTCGAGCGAGCAGGCCGCCGAACCCGCCCCCAGATGCTGCATGATGTCGTGCGGGGTGCCGGCAGCGATGTCGATGACGTCCATGCGCACCTTGCGCCCGCTCCGGTCGCGTTCGGTGCGCTGGGCCAGGCCGCCGACGCGAACGCCGCGCGCGCGCAAGGTGGCGGCGAAGCGCGCCAGCAGCCGCTCGACGTCGCCGGCGCCGGGGCCGTACAAAATGGCGGCCGGTGCCGGGCGCGGGCGCGGCACGACGGGGCCGGGGGCAGGCGGCGATAGGCGTGTTTCTGTCGTCATGCGCTCTTTGGTGCCCGATCCGCGCCGCCACGGCAAGCGGCCGCTGTGTCATACCACCCTCCCGGCGCTGGCATCAGCCGGCGCCGCCGGACGCCATCTGGTTGGCCTGGTCCAGAGCTTCCTGAGCCGCCATCCACTCGGCCTCGGCGGCTTCGATGGCCTTTGTCACGGTGCCCAGGTCTTTTTGCAGGGCGGTCAGCCGCTCGGCCGGGCCGTCATACAGCGCCGGGTCGGCCATCGCCACCTCCAGCCGACGGCGTTCGACGTCCAGCGTCTCGACCCGTGTCTCGGCGGCCTGAATGGCCTTTCGCAACGGCGCCGTGCGCTGGCGGTGCCGGGCTGCGGCGCGGCGGTCGTCCTTGCGCGAGGACGAGGCGCCCGGGGCGCCCGGGGCGCCCTGGTTCGCCGTCGATGCCGTCTCGTCCTCTGCCCTGGCCTCCGCCTTTGCCTCGCGCCGCTCCTCGCGCGCGCGGGTCAGCAGAAGGCGCCGATAGTCCGCCATGTCGCCGTCATAGGGGCGGGCCGTGCCGCCATCGACCAGCCACAGCCGGTCGGCCGCCAGTTCGACCAGATGAGGGTCATGGGTGATCAGCACGACCGCACCGGAAAAGGCGTTCAACGCCGCCACCAGCGCCTCCCTGGTGTCGATGTCCA
>CAYFTQ010000183.1:0-3362 GCA_964346035.1 uncultured Roseospira sp.
TCCCCCCCGCGCGGCCCCTTTTTCGGCCTTCGGGCCCCCCACCCCCCCCCCCCCCCGCCATGACCGCGCGTGTCCCCAACCCCGCTACAAGAGCGCATGACGACTCCCGATCAAGGCTGAGCGAACCCTGCGGCCCGGCCCCCCGTCGGACCATGCATCTTAGTGTTCTGGCAGGACAGTGTCACGTGCTCGCTCGGTCACGTGATCGCGTGGGATCGCGTCAGGTCCAACGCTGAAAGGCGCGGCTTTGGGGGCGGCGGCGCAGGGCCCGGGGGCCGGTGTTACAGTCCGTCCAGCAGGGTGCCCTGACGCGGGTCGGCGCCCTTGGCCCCGCGACGTCCGGCGCCGGCCGTCTTGCGCGCGGGCGTCGGGCCGGACGCATCCTCGCGGGAAGAACGCGAATCGGGCGCCGAGGCGGCATCGCCGTCCACGCGCGCCGTCACGCGGCCGTCGGCGAACTCCAGCGCCAGCGCCTGCCCGGGTGCGGTGTCCGTGGCCACCGTCAGGGGCCGGTCGCTGCCGGCATCGCGCACCAGCGCGAACCCGCGCGCCAGCACCTTGCGGAACGAGTAGCTTTCAAGCAGATGGCCGCGCCCCTCCAGCCGTGCCTCTGCGTCGTCCAGGCGCCGGCGCAGGGCGGTGTCCAGCGCCGAACCGGCGCGCGCCATGGCGTCGGCCCGGCGCTCCGCCTCGCGGCTCAGCGGGTCCGGGCGCAGGCGCGCGCCCGTCGTCGCCAGTGCGCGTGCGCGCTCCTCCAGCAGGCGCATGGCGGCGCCGTCCAGCGATCGGGCCAGGTGGCCCAACTCGCCGGCGCGGATCGTCAAAAGCTCGCGCGGGCCGCGCAGGCGGGCCGCCAGGTGGGCGACCTCGGCGGCGCGACGTTCCAGAAACGCCGGCCCGGCCAGCGCCAGCCGCCGGGCGCGGTCGTCCAGGCGCTGGGTCAGGTCCTCCACCAGACGGGCCACATCAGGCAGCCCGCGCGCCAGCCCGGTCAGGCGCGCCGCGCGATCGTCCAGCAGGCGGGCCGCCGCACCCACCAGGCGGCGGCCATCGTCGCCCACCCGGGCCAGCAGGTCCAGGCGCACCGGCACCACCATCTCCGCCGCGCCGGAGGGCGTCGGCGCGCGCAGGTCGGCGGCATGGTCGATGAGCGTGGTATCGGTTTCGTGCCCGACGGCGGAGACCAGCGGGATGGCCGAGGCGGCGGCGGCCCTGACCACGGCCTCGTCATTGAAGGCCATCAGGTCATCAAGACTGCCGCCGCCGCGCGCGACGATCACAACGTCCGGGCGCGGCACCAGTCCGCCGGGGGCCAGCGCGTTGAAACCCTCGATGGCGGCGGTGATCTCGGCCGCCGCGTCCTCCCCCTGGACCCGCGCCGGCCAGACCAGCACATGCACCGGAAAGCGGTCGTTCAGGCGATGCAGGATGTCGCGGATGACCGCCCCGGTCGGTGAGGTTACCACGCCGATGATGCGGGGCATGAACGGGATGGGCCGCTTGCGCTCGGCC
This sequence comes from uncultured Roseospira sp., assembly GCA_964346035.1. Lineage (GTDB taxonomy): Bacteria > Pseudomonadota > Alphaproteobacteria > Rhodospirillales > Rhodospirillaceae > Rhodospira. Next base: position 1,513 of record CAYFTQ010000183.1, read on the forward strand.
GCGAACAGACCCTCGGCGGCCAGGCGGCGGCGGCGATCCTCCAACAGTTTCAGAAGGGCGCCCTCGCCGGCCAGATCCAGCGACTCGATGACGATCTGATAGCTGGAACGACCACCGTAAGTGGTTAATCGCCCCGTGGCGATGACCTCCAGTCCATCCTCGGGCCGCAACGCCAAGCGCGCCATGGTGCCCTTCCAGATGACACCGTCGAGCACGGCGGAGTCGTCCTTGAGCCGCAGGTAGCAATGGCCCGAGCCGGCCACCTTGGGCTGGCTGATCTCGCCGCGCACGCGCACGCGGCCAAAGGCTTCCTCGACCGTGCGCTTGAGCGCGCGCGACAGGTCGGAGACCGAGAGCTCCGGCAAGTTGTGGGCGGGGTCGGAGGCGCCGCCAGCCGCTGGATCGGCTTCGTCTGGGGTCATGGGACCAGGATATGCTACAGACGGCCGTGGACGCAAAGGCCCCGGCATCATGGGCCGGTCAGGAAAGAGGACGCGGGCATGAAGGTTCTGGTTGTGGGTGGTGGTGGACGGGAGCATGCCCTGTGCCGGGCGATTGCTGCATCACCGCTCTGTTCGGGGCTGTGGTGCGCGCCCGGCAACGCCGGCATCGCGGCCGACGCCCGCTGTCTGCCCGATGTGAAGGCCGAGGACATCGACGCCATTGTTGATGCCTGCCGCGTCCACGCCATCGACCTGGTGGTGGTCGGGCCGGAGGCGCCCCTGGTCGCGGGCCTGGTGGATCGCCTGGATCATGCCGGGATCGCGGCCTTCGGACCGAGTGCCGCCGCCGCCCGGCTGGAGGGCTCCAAGGCTTTCATGAAGGAAATCCTGGCCGAGGCCGGTGTTCCGACCGCCCGCCACGCCACCTTTACCGGCGCGGAGGCGGCCAGGGCCCATGTCAGGGAGCGGGGCGCGCCGTGCGTGGTCAAGGCCGACGGGCTGGCCGCCGGCAAGGGCGTTCTGATGTGCGCCGACGAGGGCGATGCGCTGGCCGCCATCGACGCCGTCATGACCGATCGCGCCTTCGGGGCCGCCGGCGCCGCCGTGGTCATCGAGGACTGGCTGGACGGCGAGGAGGTCAGCGCCTTCGCCCTGTGCGATGGTCGTTCCGCCGTCTGGCTGGGCGCCGCGCAGGATCACAAGCGTGTCGGTGAGGGCGACACCGGCCCCAACACCGGGGGTATGGGGGCGTATGCGCCGGCGCCGATTGTCGATGCGGCGATGCGCGAGCGTATCATGGCGGCGGTCATCCAGCCCACTCTGGATGCCATGGCGGCGCGCGGAACACCCTATAGGGGTGTGCTGTTCGCCGGCCTGATGATCGGGGCGGAGGGGCCGCGCGTGTTGGAGTTCAACGTCCGCTTTGGCGATCCGGAATGCCAGGTGCTGCTGGCCCGGCTGGACTCCGATCTGCTGCAACTGCTGGCAGCGGCGGCCCATGGCCGGCTGGCCCTGGCCGAACCGCCGCGATGGCACGACCGGGTCGCGCTTGTGGTGGTCATGGCGGCGCGGGGCTATCCGGGCGCTTACGAGAAGGGCTCGGTGATTGGGGGCCTGGATCAAACCGCAGCGGTGGAGGGTGTCACGATCCTGCACGCCGGCACCGCAGCCGGCCCGGACGGGGCCATCCTGGCCGCCGGCGGGCGCGTGCTGGGCGTCACCGCACTGGCGGCCGACGTGGCCGAGGCCCGCGCCCGCGCCCACGCCGCGATTGACCGCCTGGACTGGCCGGAGGGCTTCTGTCGGCGCGATATCGGCTGGCGGGCCATCGGGCGTGGGCTGGCGTCGGACGAGTGCATCGACCCAAACGAAGGCATCGGCCTGAGTTTGGAGAGTTGATGCATGAAC
>CAYFTQ010000183.1:3462-5708 GCA_964346035.1 uncultured Roseospira sp.
CGGCCTGAGTTTGGAGAGTTGATGCATGAACACGTGCATCGACCCAAACGAAGGCGTCAGCCTGAGTTTGGAGAGTTGATGCATGAACACGTGCATCGACCCAAACGAAGGCATCGGCCTGAGTTTGGAGAGTTGATGAATCAACAATGGTCTCGTGCGCTGACAGACGGCCCGCTCGTCTTTGTCAGAGCCCTAGGCCGGGGGTGGCGCCCGGCGCTCAGAAGGTTGGCGTTCCGGGTCCATGACCGTCGGGGTAGATGCCGCCCTCCCAGCCGCCGCCGTCCAGGCCGATGCCCGGCCTCGCGCCGGCCGATGCGCCGCTCGCGCCGACATCAGGCATCACCCCGGCGCCGGCCGTGCCCGGCTCGACGCATTCAAAGATCGCTCGCCGGGGTTGCATCAGGGTGCAGTCCAGCCAGTCGGAGGCACGGTACAACGGAACCTCTCCCGCGCTCTCACAGACGGCGGCGGCCATGGCCAGGACCTGCTCCGGACTCGTCTTGCGCACGGAGTAGCAGACCACGGGCCGATGCTTCGTGGAGGCGCCGACGGTTTCCTCGCTGCCGGCCTCGCGCCGGCTGTCAACGAAGGCCGGACCGCTACAGGCCGTGGTAAAGAGGCTCGCGGTCAGGCACAGTCCGACGGCGTGCGCGGCGGGACGGGAGCGGTGGCGGGGCTGGGCCATGGCGGTCAGGTCCTGGGCAAGTGAGGGCGCGCGGCGTCGCCGCGATGGGGGTGTCTTGTAGCATCGGCGGGTTTCATGCCGCCAGAGAGGCGCCGGGTCCGGTCACTCGCTTGCTAACGACCGGGTCCGTGCAGTATAGACGAAACACGGCGACGCAAGGAGGGGTCCGGAATGGCGGAGGCCAAACACCGTCTGGTGACGCGCAGCGATTTTGATGGTCTGGTCTGCGCCGCCCTGCTCAAGGAACTGGACATGATCGAAGACATCATGTTCGTCCATCCCAAGGATATGCAGGACGGCAAGATCGAGGTCACGGCCCGCGATATCACCACAAATCTGCCCTATGTTCCCGGTGTCCATCTGGCCTTTGACCACCATCTGTCCGAAACCATACGGGTGGGCCGGCGCGACAACCATATCATTGATCCGCTGGCGCCTTCGGCGGCGCGCGTCGTTTACGAGCACTTCGGCGGCCGACCAGCCTTTTTGCGCATCTCCGAGGAGATGATGGACGCGGTGGACAAGGCCGATTCGGCACAATACGACAAAAACGAAATCCTCAATCCCAAAGGCTGGGAACTGTTGAACTTCATCATGGATGCGCGCACCGGCCTGGGTCGCTTCCGGACGTTTAACATTTCCAATTATGCGCTTATGATGAAGCTGATCGACTATTGTCTCGATCATTCCATCGACGAGATCCTTGAATTGCCGGACGTTCGGGAACGGGTCGATCTTTACATGGAGCAACAGCAGGCCTTTAAGGCCCAGTTGCAACGCTGCGCCGCTGTTCACGGCAATCTGGTGGTTCTTGATCTGCGCTCGGAAGATGTCATCCACGCCGGCAACCGTTTCATGGTCTATGCCTTGTTCCCGCAGTGCAACATCTCCATGCACGCCATGTGGGGCCTGAAGCAGCAAAACACCGTGTTCGCCGTCGGCAAGTCGATCTTTGACCGGTCCGCCCGCACCAACGTCGGCGAATTGATGCTGGAATACGGCGGCGGCGGCCACCATGCCGCCGGAACCTGTCAGATCGCCAATGAAAAGGCGCGTGATGTCATGGCCGAACTGATCGCCCGCATCACGGCCGACGGCTGACGGCTGATTGCGCCGACGCGCGCGGCGGTCCGGCGCCAACGACCCACGACCCACCGCCCGCCGCCGGACCGGAGCGCCCCGCCATGCTGGCCTTCATCGTCCGCCGCCTGCTCCAGTCCGTCGTCGTCATGCTGGTGGTGGCGCTGGTCGGCTTTGCCCTGTTCACCTATGTGGGCGACCCGATCAACAACATGGTCGGCCAGGACACCAGCCTGGAGGACCGCGAGCGCCTGCGCGAGGACCTGGGCCTGAACGATCCCTTCCCGATGCAGTTCGCGCGCTTCGTGGTCGATGCCGCGCAGGGGAACTTCGGCATTTCCTTCCGCCACGGCCGACCGGTGGGCGAATTGCTGCTGGAACGCGCGCCCGCCACCCTGGAGTTGTCGCTGGCCGCCGGGCTGTTCGCCTTCCTCGAGCGCTACAACGGCAAGGTCGACGCCGCGGTCGCGGCGGCCGAGGA
>CAYFTQ010000184.1:0-5691 GCA_964346035.1 uncultured Roseospira sp.
GGGGGCGGCGCGGGGGTTGCTGGCGGGGGCGCGCGCGGGCGATGCCACGCAAGGCGCAAGGGTGGAAGACTGAACGGCAACCCGGACCGAAACTCGTTACGGCTGCTTCCTTCCGGACCTGACCGGGTTGGCGAGGAGCCCGTCCACCGCCAGCCTTCCAAAACCCATCATAAAGAGCCGCCCCCCCGGGAAGCAAGGGCGGACTTCGGTCGCGTCGGCCGGTCTCAGGTGGCGAGAGCCGAGGCAATCCTGTCCGGCGCTGCCTTGGCCTGCTTCTTCAAGGCGGCGATCAACTCGGCGATCTCATCCAGGCTGCGGACCGCGTGGCCGGGCACCAGTTCAACCACCGCCGCCGACACCGCCAGCAGCGGCATGCGGCGTTCCACCCCAAGGCGGTCCTTGGCCACGATGAAGCCGGCGGCGCGCGTCGCCTCATCATAAAAGCTTTCGACATCGACGCGGAAGGTCTCCACCAACTCGGCCACGGCGGTCATTACCTGCTTGCGGTCCAGGCCGCGCAGACCGGCGAAGAAGTCGTCCCCGCCGACATGACCGATAAAGGCCTCGCTCGGCGGCAGGACCTTGCGCATCAGGTCGGCGAACAGGGTGATCGCGCGGTCGCCCTGGCGATAGCCGTAGGTGTCATTGAACGGCTTGAAGTTGTCGAAGTCCATATACACCAGGAAAATGGTATGGTCCGAATCCTGAAGCGCCGCCGCGATGAATTCGTTGATCATGGAATTGCCGGGCAGCCGGCTGAGCGGGTTCTGATCCCGGGCGAGCGCAAGGTTCTTTTCGTTGACCACCTTCAGCAGCGAGGCCGCCGACAGAAAGCCGACATACTGGCGATCGCGGGTGATCAGCACGCACTCCGCCCCATTGGCGGCGGAGAAGATCTCCAGGATCTTTTCCGCCTTGCTGTCCACCGTCGCGATTGGCGCCGGCACGACGAACCCGTCCAGACGTCGGCCCAGGGCGCGGTTGCTGAGCAGATCCTTCCCGTACAGGCTATAGGTGTAATCCTTCAGGTCAATCTCGCGGATGATCCCGACCGGCTCGCCGGTTTGATCGACGACGGGAAAGAAGTTGTAGTCCTTGTCGAATCGGAACCGTTCGAACACCGAATCCATGTGGGTGCCCAGCGGAATCGGGTCCAGGTTCACGGTCTGCGCGGTGATCAGGGCGGCATCGCCGATTGCCGCCCGCTGGTCGCTCTCGGTGGCCTCGCGGATGGCATCATGGTCGCGCGCCAGGCGGCCGGGATCGGTGACCGGCGCCCCGGCGAAGGCACCCTCGATATAGTCGCAGCCGGCCTGCCGGCACAGGCGATGGGTCTGGCGGGTGTCCACGCCGTCGGCCACCACGGTGCCGCCCAGGGTGTGGACCAGATCGGTGAGCCGGCCGACGATCAGACGGCGCGGCCGGTCCGTGGCAATGCCGCGCACGAAAAAGGCATCCAGCACGATGATGTCCGGGCGCACCAGCGCCATCAGGGGCAGGCCGGCATGACCGGTGCCGACGGCCGACAGCGCCAACCGACCGGACAGGGCACGCAAGCGGTCCAGCCATTCGACCACGCGGCCGGACTGAGAGCCTTCCGCCTCCACCAAATCGGTCATGACGCCGGCGGGAAGGTCGGCGGCCGAGACCACCGGCATCAGCGAAGCGGCCGTCACTTCGTGCGACCGCGCCAGCGCGGCGGTTTTCGCGACCACGGTCTCGACCGCGTCCAGCGTGCCGGGGTAAACAGGCAGGAACAGCTTCAACGCCCCCCGATCCGGAACACGGGCGAACAGCCGGACAAGCACCTCATGCAACGCGGTCTGCCAGGCCAGGAGATCGTCCGGATCGGCGTCCGCAGGGGGGACCGGCGGACCCCCGGCCAGCACAGGACGCACCCCCAGGGTGCGCCCGGAATGGGTTCCGACGATGGGCGTCAGCGCCAGGGAGTCCAGCCCGATGGGCGCCGCCTCCGGGGTGGGTCCGTCCGGGGCAGGCCCGTCCGGGGTGGGTCCGTCCGGGATCAAGGCGTCCAACGCCGAATCCGGCACGATCGCTGTCCTCATTGGCTCCATCCGTTCCGCCCTGGACTGCCTTGCCTTGATCGTCGTCGGCGATGGCTGGCGCCCCCATTCGGGACACCCGGCCGGTGTCGGGAACGCCCGCAACACGCCACGACGGAAGGTGCCGTAGCGGCCCGCGAAAATCAACCGGCACGCCCGGGGTGAATGCCGCCGGATCGTCCGCCAACGCCTGGAAACGGTTGAAAGTCATGCCTGGACGGGGTGCCCGCCGTCAGGGAATGTTTTGTGACGGTGGCACGGGCGGCCAGATCCGGCGCATCAGGCGGATCAGGGGCGGCGGAATCGGGGCCTCGTGTTCCGCCGGGGTCAGGCGACGACGCCATTCACGCGGATACCCGAGGGAGACTTCCTCGAATCGCGTGCCATCGCGCCAGTCGGTGCGGGGCACATGCTGGTGGCCGGTGACAACAACCGCAGCATGAAACCGGACATGCCAGTCTTCCGTGGCCAGCGTACCGCACCATGGTGCCAGGCGCGGCACGCGTCGAATGAACAGCAGATCGCGGCGCAGGGCAAAATGATTGACCAGGATGGTGCGCTCGCGCGCGTCCAGCGCCGCCAGCCGGGCCGCCGTCTTGGCCACGCGGTCCTGGCACCAACTCTGCCGATCGGGGTAGGGCGACGGCGACAGGTGGTGTTCGTCGGCGCACAGGGCGTGTCCCTCGATCGCCCACGCGCGCAGGTCCGACAGGCTGACCTCGGGCGGTCGAAAGCTGTAGTCATACAGAAGGAACAACGGACACACCCGCACCGGCCCGCTGCCCTCGCTGCCCTCGCCGCACTCGCCATGCCACAGGGGATAGGGGTCCTCGGGCGTCAATACCCCGTGGTCGCGCGCCAGCCGCACAAGGGCTTCGTACTTGGCCAGCCCACCCAGAACGCCCGCCGTTTCCTCGGTCGTCCAAAGTTCGTGATTGCCGGGAACCCACACCAGCCGCGCGAACCAGGGGGTCAGCCGGTGGAACGCCGCCTCCACCTGCGCCAGCGACTCGCCCAGATCGCCGCACAGGATCAGCCAGTCATCGGCACATCCGCGTGGCGGCGGGCCGTCCAGAATGGCGCGGTTCTCGGCGTGGCCCAGATGCAGGTCGCTGATCGCCCAGATGGTCACGGGCCTGTCTCCCCTCGCGGGGTGCGCGGCCAGGATGGATCGGACCGCGCAGCGTAGTCCTCCACGATGGCGCTCACGGGCGTCCGGCGCAATCGTCAATCGGGCGTCAATCGGGCGTCAATCGGGCGTCAATCGGGGTCCATGACGGCCGATGCGCCACCGATGCGTTGCGTCGCGACGCCAGGCGGCCACGGCCCTCGATCCCGACGCCGACTCGTCGGGATCAAGGTCATCTGCTGCCTTCATGCCCCGGGCAGGGCGTCCAGCAGGCGGTCCACCTCTGCGGCGGTGTTGTAGTGCGCCAGGCTGGCGCGCACGATACCGTCCCCGGGCTCCAGCCCCAGCGCCTGCATGGCGCGCCAGGCGTAAAAGTGGCCGTGGCGCACCGCCACTTTGCGCGCGCCCAGGGCGGCCGCCACCGCCTGCGAGGTCATCCGCTCATGCACGAAGGCCACGGTCGGCGCGCGCGAGGCCGACGCGGCGGGCGGCCCCAGCACCCGATAGCCGGGAATGGCCGACAGGCCGTCGAGCAGGCGACCGGTCAGGGCGTGCTGGTGTGCCTCGAACCCGGCGAACAGGGCGGTCAGGGCGGGCCGGTCCAGCGTCTCGACGCCCGCCAGCGCGCGCAGATAGTCGGTCACGCCGGCCAGGGCCGCCGCCAGTTCGTGCGGCGGGCCGCCCGGGTTCAGTGTCAGCGCCCCGCCGCCGTCCAGGAACATGTGATTCTGGTTGGCCAGCCGGCCCAGCAGTTCCGGGCGCAGGGCCATGACCCCCAGGTGCGGGCCGAACACCTTGTAGGCGCTGAACACGTAGGCGTCGGCGTCCAACGCCGCCACATCGACCAGCGCATGGGGCGCATACGAGACGCCATCGACCACCGCCAGCGCCCCGGCGCCGTGCGCCATGCCCACGACGGCGGCGGCGTCGATACCCGCCCCGGTGCTGTTGGCGACATGCGGAAAGCAGACCAGGCGGGTGTTCTCGTTCAGGAGCGCGTTCAGGTCGTCGGGATCAAGCGCACCCGTCGCCGGGTCCAGGCGCCATTCCCGAACGGTCGCGCCGGTGCGCGTCAGGCGGCGCCAGGGTGAGATGTTGGATTCGTGGTCCAGGTTGGTGACCACGATTTCGTCCCCCGGCTCCAGCAGACAGGCCAGGGCGTTCGCCAGCACATACAGGTTGGTGGTGGTGTCCGCCCCCAGCACGATGCGCCCGACCGGGACGTTCAGCAGCACGGCGGCGGCTTCCGTGCCCTCGGCCATCATGCGCGAGGCTAGCGCCGAGGCCGGAAACGGCGCCCCGGGCTGCACCTTGGCCTCGGTCATGAAACGGGTCAGCCGTTCGATCACCGGGCGCGGGACATAGGCGCCACCGGCGTTTTCAAGGAAGGCCCAGCCGGCGCCGGTCGGACTGTCGAAGGCCGGGAACCAGGCTCGCGCGGCCATCGCATCGAACGCAATCGTGGGGCTGTGGGTCACGGCATCCCTCGTGCCAGCAGGGTCAGAGCCATCACCAGGCCGCCCGCCAGCCCCGCCAGACCGGTGGCCGAGCGCGGATCGGCGAGCAGGTGGCGCAACAGGCGCCGGGGGGCGGCATGCCAAGGCGCCGGCCCATCCGGGGACCGGGTCAGGGCGGCTTCCGCGAGGGCCATCCAGGCCGCCTCGACGGCCTTCGACGGGGCGTCCGCGCCCTCGCCGGCGCGCGCCAGATCCTCCAGGAAGGGCGCCAGTTGCGAGACGCCCTCCGGTCGGCCGCGCGGGAAACGGGTCCGCCCCGGAACCAGCACCTGACCGGTCACGACCGGCGGCTCGCCATCGTCGGCGCCCACCCGATGCGCCAGAACGCGCCGGACTGCGGCCATGGAGCGATCCAGCCGGCGCAGCGGGTTGCCGAAGTGGTATGTTTCAAGCCCCAGGTCCTGGCGCCAGATGCGATGGCGCGGCCCGCCGATCAGGCGGCCGCTTCGCATGCATGTCTCCAGCACGACAAAGCCGGTCGGCAGACGGACGATGTGGTCCACCTGATGGACGCCGCCGCGCGCACCCCGCAACACGATGTCATTGAGCACCGGCAGGCCGGCCCGGCGCAGGGCGCGGGCCACGCGGGCCTCGGCGCGCCCCTGCCGCAGGGCCGGCCCGGCCACCATATAGATGCCGGCGGTGATCAGGAACACCGCCACGGACCAGGTCAGCAGCCACCACAGCGCGGCCGTGACCCAGGGAAGAAAGCTGGGGTCCATGGTTTGGCGCGGGGCTCCCGGAGATGGCGGACGGCGCGGGCGCGTCCGGGATGGCACAGCGACCGGCGGCGGGTCGCCCCGGCTCGCGACCCCGTTTTTACGACGCCAGCGCCGGCTTGGCCAGAGCGCATGGACACCTCGGCGCGCGCACCGTCGCGCACGGCCATTGACGCGGCATCATTCCATCGGCGGGAGAGTGTGACTCGGCCGCCGAACGGCGCCGTTCCGCTAGGGACTCCAACGGTCATCGTCAGATGCCG
>CAYFTQ010000185.1:0-5671 GCA_964346035.1 uncultured Roseospira sp.
AGGCGACCTTCTTGCCCAGCACGCCGTCGCCCTTCAGGGTCAGCGGCTTCATGGTGTTGAGCATGCCGCCGTCGCCCTCGCCGTTGATGTGCTTGACGGCCAGCTGATAGGCGCGCAGCTCGTCGGCGCCCTCGTCGGCGTAGGCGCCCGTCTGGGGCACGTTGAACCCGAAGGTCACCGTGTCACCGGTCGGCTTGTTCAGGTATTCCTGCGACCAGGCCCTGGACGAAAAGATGGTCGGCGCGGCCAGACCGGCGCCAAGGGCAGCGCCGCCCTTCAGAACGCCGCGACGGCTGGGATTCAAGAAGTGCACCATGACGTTTCTCCCTGTGGATCGTTTGCTGTGGCATGGTCCGCCGAGGCCCCGGCCCCATGGTCCTGGTCCGGGATCCGCGTGACGGCGCACGCGATCGAAGGCGGGGGACCGGGGCGCGCCGACAGCGATCCCGGGTCCGCTTTCTGACACTCTGTTACGCAGGATTTGTCAAAAACACAATAATATATTGATTTGCGCCCTAATTCTTGTAACAAAATAGCGCGCATGGGCAGCGGCCCGGTTGATTTTTTGACCTTGCGGCGCACAACGGACGCCGGCGGAGAGGGCAGGCATGGAAAGCGGGTTCGGGCTCAAGATTCGCGACGCCCGCAAGCGCCTTGGGTATACTCAGGCCAAGGTTGCCGAGGCTGTCGGCATCTCCACGTCCTATTTCAATCTGATTGAACGCGGCAAGCGACCCATAGGCGGCGGGTTGGTGTTGCGGATTGCGCGCGCCCTCGACCTTGATCCGGCGCTTCTGGACACCGACGCGGAGCGCCGTCTGGCCGACGAACTGACAGAGACGGCCTCCGACCCCCTGCTCGGCGGGCTGGCCCTGAATCCGGCCGAGGTGCCCGCCCTGGTCGGGCGCCATCCGGCCTGGGCGAGAGCCCTGGCCACGTTGCACCGGGAATGCCGCGATCGTGGCGAGGTGGTGGCGGCGCTGTCCGACCGCCTGCGCCAGGACCCGGAACTGGCCGACGTGGTCCACCGCATGCTGACCAACATCGCCGGTATCCGCTCGACCGCCGAGATCCTGGACAGTGTCGACGACCTGGCCCCCGACCAGTCGTCCCGCTTCCGCGCCACCCTGGTGGCGGAAAGCGCCCGGCTGTCCGACGCCGCGCAGGCGCTGGCCGACTTCTTCGACCGCGCCGAGGCCCCCAAGCAGGCCGTCACGCCGGCGGAGGAAGTGGACGACTTCATCATCGCCAATGACAACCACTTTCCGGCCCTGGAGGAGGGCGCCGCCCGCCTGCGCGCGCGCCTCGGCGCCGACGGCCCGAACGGCGCCGCCGCCCTGGAGGCCCGCCTTGAGAGCCTCGCCGACGAGGCGGGCCGAATCGAGGGCGTAGCGCCGGCCCCTTCCGCCATGATCATTCGCGGGCTGGAAGACGGGGCGCCGGCCTCCAGCCGCCGCATGGGCCTGGCCGGCGCGCTGGCCTGGCGCGCGCTGGCCGACGAGATCGGCGCGCTGGTTCAGGCCGCACCGCAGCTTAGCAGCGATACGGCGCGGCGACGCGCGGCCTGGGTGCTGGCCTCCTACGGTGCCGGTGCGCTGTTGTTTCCCTATGACGCCTTCCTGGAAGACGCCGAGCGGATGCGCTATGACATCGGCCCGATTCGGCGGCGCTACCGCGCCAGCTTTGAGCAGGTCTGCCAGCGCTTCGTCAGTCTGCGCCGGCCGGGCGCCGAGGGCGTGCCGTTCGCCATGCTCCGTGCCGATCCGGCGGGCAACCTGTCGAAGCGGTTTCCGTTGCAGCGCCTGGCCATGCCCCGGCACGGATCGGCCTGTCCGCTGTGGGCGGTCTACCAGGCCTTCCAGACCCCCGGGCCGGTGCTGCGCCAGATCGCGGAACTGCCCACGGGCGACCGCTTTTTGTTCATCGCCAAGGTGGTGCGCAAGGGACGGGACAGCTTTGTCGTGCCGGCGCGTCAGGTCTCCGTCGCGCTGGCCTGCGACCTGCAGTACGCCGATCGCCTGATCTATGGCGATGGCCTGGATCTGAGCGGACAGGGACGCGCCGACCCGGTCGGGGTGTCGTGCCGGGTCTGTCCGCGCGCCGACTGCCGCCACCGTACCGAAGAACCCATCATGCCGGCTTGACGGCGGCCCCGTCTGGCGGTGTGCTGACGGCAAACGGAGGCCGCGCCGGTTGCGAGCGTCGGCCCGCCGGAAAATCGGGGAGGACGACACGCTTGTCCACGCGCCTTTTGATCGCAGAAGACGAGGCCAGCATCCTGGAATCGCTGGTCTTCATCCTGGGCCGGGAGGGTTATGACATCGTCACGGCCCGCGACGGAGAAGACGCCCTGCGCCAGGTGCGCGCCAGCGCCGGCAGTATCGGCCTTGTGATCCTGGACGTGATGCTGCCGCGCCTGAACGGGTTCGATGTGCTCAAGGGCATTCGGGCCGATGCGGCTGCGGCCGCGCTACCGGTGCTGATGCTGACCGCCAAGGGCCAGGCACGCGACCGTGACCTGGCCGCCCGCATGGGGGCCGACGCCTTCATTGCCAAGCCGTTCTCGAACCAGGACGTGGTCCGGGAGGCCCGGCGGCTGGTGGCGCCGTGACGCAGCCGCCGGCGACCCAGACAGTGGCGACCCAGACAGTGGCGACGCAGACAGTGGCGGCGGCGCCCGATCCGGGGCCGGACCCTCCCCCGACTGACCCCGCGCCCGCGCCTGATCCCGGTGCGCCCAGACGCTGGCGCGACACGGCCATCGCCCTGCCGGCGTTCGGGCTTGTGCTGCTGATGCCGCCGATCATCGCCCTTCCTGCGGCGGCGCCCGCACTGTTCGGGCTGCCGGCAGGGGTGGTCTATATCTTTGGCGTGTGGGCGGCGCTGATCGCGGTGGCGGCCCGCATGAGCGCGCCCCTGGGTCGGAGCGGCCGGCCATGACCGAGGCGGTCGAGATTCCCCTGATCGTCTCGCTGGCCTATGTTGCGCTGCTGTTCGCCGTGGCCTTCCTCGGCGACCGGCGCGCCCGCCAGGGCCGCACGGGCTGGCTGCGGTCCTCGGGCGTCTATACGCTGTCGATTTCCATCTATTGCACCTCCTGGACCTTTTACGGCGCCGTCGGTTCCGCAGCGCGCAACGGCCTGGAGTTCGCCACCATCTACCTGGGGCCGACGCTGGTTTTTGTGGGCTGGTGGCTGCTGTTGCGCAAGCTGGTACGCATTGGCCGGGCGCAGCGCATCACCTCGATCGCGGACCTGATCTCGTCGCGCTTCGGCAAAAGCGAGGTCCTGGGCGCCCTGGTGACCCTGATCGCCGTGGCGGCGGCGACGCCGTATATCGCGCTCCAGCTCAAGGCGGTCACCACCAGCTATCAGGTCATCGCCGGCGTGCCCCTGGATCAGACGGATTTCCGGGCCGCCTTCTGGGTGGCGGCGGCGATGGCCGCGTTCACCATCCTGTTCGGCACCCGTCACGTGAACGCCAACGAGCGCCATCACGGCGTCGTCGCCGCCATTGCCCTGGAGGCTCTGGTCAAGCTGTTCGCGCTGATCGCCGTGGGCGGCTTCGTCGTCTTCGGCCTGTTCAGCGGGCCGGCCGACCTGTTCGCGCACGCGCCCCCCGACATGCTGCGCACGGAAGACGTGTTCGGCCCGCGCTGGATCACGCTGATCGTGCTGTCGGCAGCGGCCATCATCTGCCTGCCGCGGCAGTTCCAGGTCATCGTGGTAGAGAACGAAGCGGAACGCCACCTGGCGACCGCCTCTTGGTTGTTTCCGGCCTATCTGTTCGCCATGTCCCTGTTCATCCTGCCGATTGCCATCGGCGGACTGGCCCTGCTGCCGGCCGGGGCCGACCCGGACATGTTCGTTCTGACCATTCCCTTGATGGCCGAGGCCAAGGGACTGGCCCTGCTGGCCTTTCTGGGGGGGTTCTCGTCGGCGGCATCCATGATCGTGGTTTCAAGCATCGCGGTCTCGACCATGGTCTCGAACCATATCGTCGCCCCGCTGGCGCTGCGGCTGGGGTCTGGCAAGGCCCGGGTCAGCGGCGACGTGCGCGCCCTTCTTCTGACCAGCAGACGGATCGTGATCGCCGCCATTCTGGCGTTCGGGTTCCTTTACTTCCGGCTCACCGGACCTTCCGACGCGCTGGCCTCCATCGGCCTGATCGCCTTTGTCGGCGTGGCCCAGTTCATGCCCAGCCTGATCGCCGGCCTGTACTGGCCACAGGCCAATCGGCGCGGTGCCTTATGGGGCCTGTGCGCCGGGTTTGCGGTCTGGATGTACACGCTGGCCCTGCCCAGCCTGGAAAGCGGCTGGCCGATCGGCGAAGCCATCCTGCGCGACGGACCCTTCGGGCTGGCGCTGCTGCGCCCGGAGGCGCTGTTCGGCCTGGAGGGGTGGGACCCCCTGGTCCACGCCACATTCTGGAGCCTGCTTGCCAACACGGCTCTTCTGGTGGTGGGGTCGCTCAGCCGCGAACCGCGCCCGCTGGAATGGCTTCAGGCCGGCCAGTTCGTCGACGTGTTTCGCGGCGGTGGCGCCGAAGAGGGGGCGCGCGTGCGGCGAACGGCGGCCACCGAGGACCTGTTCATCCTGGCCCAGCGCATTCTGGGGGCGCAGGCCGCGCGCGACCTGTTCGATGCCTTCGCCCGCCGCCAGGGCAAGGCCGAGGGTTTGCCCAGACCGACCGACGATCTGATGGCCGATCTGGAACGCCGTCTGGCCGGTGGCGTCGGCGCGGCCTCGGCGCGGGCCATGATGGCGCAGGTCTCGCGCGGCGAGGTGGTCAGCATGGACGAGCTGGTCTCCATCGCCGACGAAACCGCCCGCATCGTGCGCTACAGCCAGGCGCTGGAACGCAAGTCGGAGGAGTTGGAGGAAGCGGCCTCGCAGTTGCGCGAGGCCAACGAGCGCCTGCGCGAGATCGACCGCCAGAAGGACGACTTCCTCAGCCAGGTCAGCCACGAGGTCCGCACGCCCATGACCGCGATCCGGTCGTTCTCGGAAATTCTGCGCTCCGGCGAGGACCTGGACGAGGCCCGGCGCGCCCGCTTCGTCACCATCATTCACGACGAAAGCATGCGGCTGACCCGCCTGCTGGATGTCATCCTGGACCTGCGGGTGGTGGAACGGGGCGAAATCCCGATCACCACCGAGCCCATGAACCCCGAAGCCGCCCTGGACAGCGCGCTTCAGACCTGCGAGGGCCTGCAAGACGACGTCCCGGTGCGGATCACGCGCGGTGCGCGCGTCGAGGGCGCCCGCGTGGAGGCCGACCCGGACCGCCTGCGTCAGGTGTTCATAAACCTGCTGTCCAACGCCGTGCGCCATTCCGACAAGGACCGTGTCGCAATTCATGTCGAAAGCACCATCGCCGGGGACACCTATTCTGTTGTCATCAGCGACAACGGACCCGGCGTGCCCGAGGACCACCGGGGGCGGCTGTTCTCCATCTTCTCGGCCACCTGGACCCGGGGCGGCAAGAAGGGCGCCGGGCTGGGTCTGGCCATCAGTCGCGGCATCATGCGGCGCATGGGCGGCGACCTGACGCTGGACGACACCCCGCCCGGCAGCGGCGCGCGGTTTCGCGTCAGCCTGCCGGTCACGGCCGACGACCCGCCGCCATGACCGGCACCATGCGCAAGGGGACAGGCGGGGTCCGCCCGCGC
>CAYFTQ010000186.1:0-5621 GCA_964346035.1 uncultured Roseospira sp.
AGAAGGCCGCCCAACTGGAGATAGAGCACTTCTGGGCCGGGGCGTTGCGCCGGGCCGTCATCGACGGCGATGTCGAGAACGGCTCGCTCATGGCCGGGCAGAGCGTCGGCCTGGTCACGGCCGAACAGTCCACGCAGGCCATCATCGACAGCCTGGTGGCCGAAGCGGAGGCGGCCCTGGCCGGCCGTCTGGCCGTCACCGGCGGCGCTTGTTCCGCCCTCCACGAACAGGGCGCGGAGGTCGCCGGCGGTGTGCGGGCGGCCCCAGAGCCGGCTTCCTGATGCCGCTTCCCGATAGCAGCGGCCGGCGCCTGCTGGGGCGCCTGCGGGAATACATGGCCGGTGGCGGGTCCACGCAGGACCGACTGGACCGGACGGTTCGCCTGATCGCCGAGGAGATCAAGGCGGACGTCTGTTCCTGTTACGTCATGCGGGCTGGCGAGGTGCTGGAGCTGTTCTCCACTCAGGGGCTGTCGCAAGAGGCCGTCCACCTGACCCGCCTGCGCGTCGGCGAGGGCCTGATTGGCGAGATCGCGGCGCGCGCCCGGCCCCTGAACGCGCCGCAGGCGTGGGACCATCCCTGCTTCGTCTACCGGCCAGAGACGGGAGAGGATGTCTATGCCTCGCTGATGGGCGTTCCCATGATTCGGGGCGGCCAGGTCATCGGCGTTCTGGCCGTGCAGACGCGCGATCGGCGCGACTATCAGGACATCGAGATCGAGGCCCTGGAAACGGTGGCCATGGTGCTGGCCGAGTTGCTGGCCGGCACGGACATCATTTCCCGCGACGAACTGGGTCCGGTGGCCGGCAATGCGGTGCTGCCGTTCCGTATGGAGGGGTTGTGCATGAACCCCGGGGCCGTTCTGGGCACGGCCGTCTATCATCGCCCCAAGGTTTCGATCGAGCGTCTGATCAGCGAAGATCCGGATGCCGAGATGGCCCGCCTGCGCGAGGCCCTTCAGGCCTTGCGCCGGTCGTTGGACGAGATGATTCGCACCCATGTGGACCTGTCCGGCGACTATCGCGAGATCCTGGAAGCCTATCGCATGTTCGCGGACGATGCCGGCTGGGTCTCGCGCATTTCGGATGCCATCCGCTCCGGGCTGACCGCCGAGGCGGCAGTCCGCAAGGTCGATGACGACATGAAGGTCCGCCTGTCCCAGGCCAGTGATCCCTATATTCGCGAGCGCCTGCACGACCTGGAGGACCTGGCGAACCGCCTGCTGCTGCATCTGACCGGCGTGGACCCGACGTCGGCGCGAGGCTCCATGCCGGAGGACGCCGTGCTGGTGTGCCGTTCGCTGGGGCCGGCGGAACTGCTGGACTATCCGCGCGGGACGGTGCGAGGCGTGCTGATGGAAGAAGGCGCCCCCACCATGCATGCGGTGATCGTGGCGCGCGCGCTGGATATCCCGGTCATCGGCCGGTTGAACGGGCTTTTCTCTCGCATCGCGCCATTCGACGCCGTCGCGCTGGACGCCGGCAACGCCCAGGTGTTCGTCCGCCCCAGCGACGATGTCCGGGACACCTTCCATCACTCCGTCGCGACGCGCGCGGCCCGTCAACAGGTCTATCTGGCCGAACGCGATCTGCCGTTCCAAACCCGCGACGGCGTGGCCGTTCAGGTCATGATGAACGCCGGACTGCTGATGGACATGGGCCACCTGGCCGATACCGGCGCTATGGGAGTGGGTCTGTATCGCACCGAACTGCCGTTCATGACCCGGCCCAGCCTGCCGGATGTCGAGGCCCAGACCCTGCTGTACCGCAAGATTGTGGATCAGGCCGGGGGCAAGCCGGTGGTATTCCGCACCCTGGACGTCGGCGGCGACAAGCTGCTGCCCTATTGGACCAACGACGGCGAGGACAATCCGGCCATGGGTTGGCGCTCGATGCGCATCACCCTGGACCGCCCGGCGGTGATGCGCGCCCAGGTGCGCGCCCTGATCCGCGCCAGCGCGGGCCGGCCGCTGCGCCTGATGTTCCCCATGATCGGGTCGGTGCCGGAGTTCAACCAGGCGCGCCGGATCGTGGATCTGGAGTTGACGCGAGAGGCGTCTCGCGGTGGCGCACTGCCGTCGGATGTCAGCCTGGGGACAATGTTTGAGGTGCCGGCGCTGTTGTACCAGTTCAAGGCGCTGCTCAAGGTGGTTGATTTCGTCTCCGTCGGCAGCAACGATCTGCTTCAGTTCCTGTTCGCAGCCGACCGCAACAACCCGCGTGTTTCCGGGCGCTATGATACCCTGTCCCAACCCGTGCTGGCGTTGCTGCGCGATATCCGGAGCCAGTGCGACAGCGCGGATGTGCCGGTTTCCGTCTGCGGCGAAATGGCCGGCCAACCGCTTGAGGCGATGACGCTGGTCGGCCTCGGGTATCGCTCCCTGTCCATGGCCGCGCGGGGCATCGGCCCGGTCAAGCAGATCGTCCGTGGCATGGAGTCGCGCGAGGTCGCGGCCTATCTGGACAGTCTGATGGCACGCGGGGTGGACAATCCGCGTCGCGCGCTGGCATCCTTTGCGCGCGATCACGGCTTGGTGCTGGGTTGACGCGAGCCGGCGCCTGTCTCCGGAAGCACCGCCAAGGGTGGATCGCGAAGGCTTGAAAGCCGTTTCGTCCTTTGTTTTTGTGGGGTATACGTCGTGGTCGTTGGCGGGCTGCTCCCCTGTTGTCCAGGTGCGCTCGAACGGCGTCGGGGCCGTTCCGGTTGGAGGTGGCCGTCCATGAGAACGATGAGGACCTAGACCTTGGCCCATTCGGCGGAACCGCCGCCTTCCGGCGGGGACTTCATTCCCACCGATCACGTCGGTGTGCTCTTGCAGGAAGCCAGGCTGCGCGCCGGCCTAGACCTTCGCCTTGTGGCGGAGGATCTGCGCATCCGCTATCACCACCTTCTGGCGATCGAGAAAGGCCGCTTTGGCGATCTACCCGGTCCGACCTATGTCTCCGGGTTCATACGCGCCTATGCCGAACACCTTGGCCTTGATGCCGAGGGTATCGTGCATCGCCACAAGGCTGAAGCCGGCAGTGATGCTGCCTCGCCGCGTCGACTGGAGTTTCCGGTTCCGGCCCGCGACAGCAGCGTCTCGGCGGGGCTCTTTCTGGCCGTGGCGTTGCTGGTCGTGGGTGCCGGCTTTGGCGGCTGGTTCTGGATGTCATCGCGCGACATTTCGCTGGGCGTGATGGTGGCCGGGCTTCAGGACCGCGCGGTGGCGTTCGTGTCCGGGGTCTGGACCTCGGGCCTGGGCGAAGACGACCCGGCCCCGGCGTCGGAAACACCAGACGTGTCGGACGGGTCTGACGCGCCAGTTGCGTCCGGGCAGGAGCCGTCCGAAATGGCCTCGGCCGGAGAGCTGGACCCGGACCCCGACGCCGCCCCAGACGCCGACGCCGACGCCGACGCCGACGCAGACGGCGCCGGGGAACAGGACCCCCGCCCGGGCGCGGGTGACGACCCCGTCCCTGCGGTCGCTTCCGAGACGGCGGAGGAACCGTCACCGGATCCCCTCATTGCCGCGCTGGATGGCGGTGGCGCGGCCGGGTCCGATGCCAACGAGCCGGTCCCCGGCGACGACACCGCTGCACAGTCCGGCGACGGGTCGGGGCGCGCGCGGGATGCGTCCGGGGCCGCCGATCCGGCGCCCGTTCAAGGACCCGCCGAGGACGATACGCCGACGCAGATTGATCAAGGGGGCACGGCCGTGCCCGTTCCACCGCAGCCACCAGAACAGTCCGCCGGGGCGGACACCGCCACCAGCGAAGAAGACCCGTCGGAGGCTGTCGCCAGCGAGGCGCCGGAACCCGGATCCAACACCCCGGGTGCCGACGATCAGGCTACGGAGGTCGAAGGCGCCGATGCCTCCACCTCGGACTCCACCACGACTTCGGGGGACGTGTCGACCGGGTCCGTCGAGGACTCCGTCTCAGCGGGCGAGGCGCCGCCCGGCGCGGTGCCGGCGGTTCCCGAGTCCACGGCGGAGGATACCCCGCCGCCGGACCTGGCCGAGGCTACAGACACCGCGCGGGAGATGGGGCCGGCCGCATCGGATGAGGCCACTGCGCCGGGGCCCGGGGCGCCGGAGACGACGGATGCGGCCGAGGACGCAGTGCCTGAGGTTCCGACCTCCGAGCCGGCGTCGGACGCCGAGGGCGAGGCCCCGGACGCGGATCAGGCCGAGGCGGAAGCCGAACCGGACGCGGAGACACCTCCAGCCTATGTGGGGCGGCCGGCGCCGGCCCCCGTGCGCCAGGCCGGTGGCGGCGCCCGTATCGTGCTGCGGGCCAACCAGGATGCCTGGATTCAGGTGCGACGCGGCGGCGACCTGATCGTTCGCCGCCTGCTGCGCCGGGGCGACACCTACGCCGTTCCGGAAGGGGCCGGCTATACCCTCAACACCACCAACGCCGGCGGCCTTGAGGTTTATGTCGATGACCGCCGGGCGCCCAACCTGGGTCCGGTCGGGGCCTCGCGCACTGGCGTCCGCCTGAGCCCGGGCAGCTTGAACTAGGCCCCCGGATCCCCTTATACCAACCACGCGCGCGCCGTTCGGTGGGCGCGTCCGTTCGGCCGGGTCCCGGGCCGGCCGTCCGCCCTTGGACCAAGGTGAAAAAGGGGGTTCCATGTCCGTCCGACCCTATCGCGCGATCCAGCGCCGCGCCTGCCGCCAGATCCATGTCGGGCCGGTGCCGATTGGTGGCGACGCGCCCATCACCGTGCAGTCCATGACCAACACGATTACCGCCGATGTTGACGCCACGGTCGCCCAGATCCGGCGCCTGGAAGAGGCCGGGGCCGACATCGTGCGGGTCTCCTGTCCGGACGAGGAGGCCACCGCCGGCCTGGCCAGGATCGTGCCCCAGGTCTCCGTCCCCATCGTCGCGGACATCCATTTCCACTATAAGCGCGCCATCGAGGCCGCCGCCGCCGGCGCCGCCTGCCTGCGCATCAATCCCGGCAACATCGGGTCGTCCGAACGGGTGCGAGAGGTGGTGCGGGCCGCCAAGGACCATGGCTGCTCCATGCGTATCGGCGTCAACGCCGGTTCGCTCGACCGTCACCTGCTGGAGAAGTACGGCGAGCCCAACCCGGCCGCCATGGTGGAAAGCGCGCTGGAACACGCCAGGATCCTTGAGGACAACGACTTCCGGGAGTTCAAGATCTCGGTCAAGGCGTCCGACGTCTATCTGGCCATCGCCGCCTATGAGGCCCTGGCCGAGGCCTGTGACTATCCCCTGCACCTGGGCATTACCGAGGCCGGCGGTACCCGCATCGGCACCGTGAAATCGTCCATCGGCATCGGTTGGCTGCTGCGGAAGGGCATCGGCGACACCATTCGCGTTTCGCTGTCTGCCGATCCGGTCGAGGAAATCAAGGTCGGCTTCGATATTCTCAAGAGCCTGGACCTGCGCCATCGCGGCGTGCGCATCGTTTCGTGTCCATCGTGCGCGCGTCAGGGTTTCGATGTCATCAAGACCGTGGAGGTTCTGGAGGAGCGTCTGGCCCATATCGCCACGCCCATTTCGTTGTCCATCATCGGCTGCGTTGTCAACGGTCCGGGCGAGGCGCGCGAGACCGACATCGGCGTGACCGGCGGCGGCACCCTGGCGCTGGAGGGCGCGGCCAAC
>CAYFTQ010000187.1:0-5580 GCA_964346035.1 uncultured Roseospira sp.
GGCCATGGCCGCGGGCACCACAGAAGGTCGGGCCATCAGGTGCAGGGTGGGCAGGATCAGGGACATGGGGCAGCCTCCAGGGACGACGGGTTCGTTCGCGCGTGCGAGGCGCGCGCGGCCCGGGACGGGCGGGGTGTGCCGGGCGGGACGTGACGGTGAGTGTTGGGGCTACAGGCTGCCCGTGATCTCGGTTGGGCTGGCGCTCCAGCCGGTGACCGTGGCCAGGGTGACAAGCCCCGCCGTGGGGCTGGTGTTGGAGCCGCGAATGGTGAAATCGACCAGGGGGGAGTTACCGTTGCTGAGCAGGCGCCAGGCCGTGGCCACAACCGCCGCGCCCATGTCGATGGCCAGCCAGTTGGGCGCGCCGGTGAAGTGCCAGGCACTTGACGGGTTACCGTCGAAGGCCATCCAGGGCAGATAGCGTGAATCGTAGTAGCTTGACGCCAAGGCCTCGTAGGGCGCCGGCGCGGTCCAGCCGGTCATGGTGGTGGGGGTCCAGGCGCCGTCCACCTCCAGACTGAAGGTGTACACCGTGCCCTTGTTGCTTGCAGCCAGTTGGGAGACGTGCAGGACGTACCAGCGATAGCCCGCCCCAGACCGTGCGCATGCCCGCAAGGCCGCTTGCGCCAGCATCACGCCAGCCCCCCGACGTGGGTGGCGATCAGGTCCGTGCCGTCGTGGGTCAGCACGATCAGGTCAAAGCCACCGGCGGCGGTCTGATAGGTGGGCGTGGCTCCGCCCAGCCATCGGGCGGCGGTGGTGTCGGCCTGCCGGACGGTCGGGGTCCGGCCTGCGGTGCTGTCCTGGATCAGCTTCAGCGTGACCGAATAGCCGTGCCCGGCCGGCGGGTCGGGCAGGGTGAAGGCGGTGTCATCGCCCAGCGTGAAGACCTGGACCTCGCCGTCGGTCAGGGCCACGGTGGCGGTCGCGCCAGTGGTCGCCGACGAGACCTTGAACGCGGCCAGCGGATAGGTCAGCAGGCCGCCGCTCCAGCCCAGGCCGGAGGAGTCCAGGCGGCTGGCCGTATCGTTCCAGTACGGCAGCGCGTCGGCGGAGGGGCTGTCCTGGCGGGTGGCGACGGCCTGCTCGGCGCCGGCCTCGCCGACGGTAAAGGCGTCGTCGCTCTCGCGGAACGTCAGGCGATAGGTCGTGGCCGTGCCCCGGTCCACCTCCAGCCCGGCCGCGCCGGCGGTGACACCGGCGCCGGGCTCGCCGTGGTTGACCGTCAGAAGGGGGGCGGCCGTCGTTACGGCACCCCCAGCGGCAATGGCGCCCAGGGTCGTCAGGCTGGCCAGGGTCAGGTCATCGTCCGCCCCCGGGCCGCCGCTGTCTTCCACCTCCAGACTGGCCAGCCAGGCCGACAGCGCGGCGTCCTCGGCCCAGGCGGTGGCGGCGGCGATGCTGTCGGCGGCCTCCGGAATGCCGTCGCGCAGCCGTGCGATGTCGGCCGCCAGCCCGACATAGTCCATCGGATCGTTGACCAGGGCATCGGCGCTGCTGTTCCAGCCCAGCACGGCGCCGGCGACGGGCGCCGGCAGGGTCAGGTCCACGGCGTCGGGGCTGCCGGGCGCGCGCTGCACGCACCGCCCCAGGCTCTCGGCCAGTTGCTGGTCGATCGCGGTCAGGCTGTCCAGCTCGTCGTTCAGAGCGGCCGCGCGCAACGGGCCGCCGGCCTGGAAGTCGCTGACCCGCTCGACATTCAGAAGACGGAGCAGGGTGATACGGGCGCCGGCAACCGGGGCGGTGACGAAAGTTACCGTGCCGCCGTCGTCTGCACCGGCGCCGGTCACGGTGAAACCGGTCGTGATCCGGGTCAGGTCCAGATAGACCCGGACATCCGCGTTGTTGAACACCGGAAAGGGGAAGGGAAAGGCGGTCTGGCTGCCGTCGGCGAGGTACTGGACGCGGGGGGTGATGTCCCCGATCCGGATATGGGCGGACATGGGCGCGCGCTCCCGTACTGATGTGATGGCATGAAGGGCGGTTTGGTCGCGCCGGCCTCAGCCGGCGCTTCCGCCCAGGCCGCGCGAGGCGGAGCGGCCCAGGCCCAGGGCGGCGCGCTGATTGCTCACCGAAAGGTCAAGCAGGTCGCGGCGGTTCGCGGCGTCCGTTCGCAGACCCATGGCAGTGATGTCTTCGTCAAGGGCCTGCTGGCGGCGCCACAGGTCCAGCGACGTTGCCCAGGATCGGTCCCGGGTATTGCGCGCCGTCGCGCCCCAGTGTTCGGCAATGCGGCCCTCTGCGGCGGTGTGCCGGCGCTCCACGTCCGCCGCCAGGTCGGCGCGGTCACGTTCGGCCTGCGTGGCAGCGCGCCGGTTCAGCCCCAGCAGGACGGCGCCGGCCGAGCCCGAGGCTCCGTCCAGGCCGGCGGAAGCGAAGCGGGCGCGCCGGGTGGCATTGTCGCGTCGCAAGGCTTCCGCGCCCTCCAGGGCGGCGCGCTCGTGATCGCGCCGCATGGCGGCGATGCCGGCCTGGCTGTCGCGGCGAATGGCCAGGGCCTGGGCATCGTGGGCCTGCCAGGCAGAGCGGTTGACACCCTCGGCCGATTGCCGGTCATGGGTGGCCTGATCGGCGGTCCGGCGCCGGGCGGCGTCGGCCTGGGCTTGTGCCTCGGTGGCGCGCTGGTGCTGCTGGCGCTGGACGGCGTCATGCTGCTGATACTGCTGCAAGGCGGTGGTGGCCGCCTGCAACGCGAGCGGAACCAGGATGGGGGCGAATTGGGCCATTAGTCCGTGACCTTCACTTCGGTGGTGACACTGAGAACGGTGCAGGGCAGGGGGGCGTTCTGGGCCACCCGCCACAAAGGCGTCATGATGTCGCGCTGCCAGCCCAACGAACGGACCGACAGATCGCCGGTCACGGGGGCGGGAGGCTGGTCGAGCACCGCGCCGCCGCCCAGAGCGATGAACGGTTCAATGCGCGTGCCGGTGCCGGTATCCACCCACAGGGCCTGGGTCTCGCTGAGGCGGAAGGTGGCGCGGATCAAACGGATCAGCGTGCCGGCGCCGCCGCCGCGTCCGCCCGAGACGACGGGCGGCAGCGGCGCGATCTCGTGCGTGAACGGCAGGCCGATGACGACGTCGCTGGCCGGGCCGTCGAGCGTGACGGACCCGTCCGCGACCTCGGCCGTGCCGATGTCGGCGCCGTCAGCCAGCACCCGCACGGTGCGGCCGTTCAGATGGTCGAGGCCGGTCCAGGTCGCTTTCGGTGTCTCCGCCGTGCCGGGCAGGGCGGCGTCCAGGGCAATTTCGGCGTCGAAGCGCTCCACGCTGACCGTGCCGGCCCGGTCCACCGCCACATAGACCGCGCCGCCGACCTCCGCGACCGCCTGAATGCTGCCGTCGGTCTGTTGCAGCGTCCAGGCGGTGACCCGCTCGGCGCGATAGTTGGTCATGGTCGCCAGCGTGCCGTCTGCCAGCACCAGATGAACCAGCCGGCGTACCGGGTCATAGTCCATGTCCATCGGATCGACGATCAGATGGCGCGCCAGCAGGGCCAGATCCGCAGCCTGATAGGCCTGTTCCATGTCGGTGAACAGGTATTCGCGCACGTCGCGGCCGGTGGCGCCGACGAACAGCGTGGCGCCGTCCACCCGGCGCGGTGGCACGGTGTGCGGCCCCAGCGCGCCGATCCGCGTCTGGCGCACGGCGGTCAGGGTGGCGGGCGCCAGCGGCTCGCCGCTGACGGTCCATTCCGCGCCCGAGGTGAAGATCTGAAGGTCGTTGGCCGAGAACACCGCACGAATGGCGTTGAGCTGATCCGACAGCAGGTCGAACGAGATGGCCTCGTCGTCCAGCCCTTCGCCGACATCGAAGTTGAACAGGTCGCCGACCTGCGACATCCAGATGTGGTGGGGCACGTCGCGTGAGCCTCCCACCACCAGCCGGTTCTTGTGGAACGTCACACTGCGGGCATAGCCGTGCGCGGGCGAGAGCGCCTGTTCCACCCACTCCCGGGTTGGTTCGGTGGAGGAGATCGCCTGGTGGATGGTGGCCGTCACCTCGGAGTCGCTGGTGTAGCCGTCGATTGTTACCGGCTTGCCGCGCAGCAGCAGGCGGGTGCCGGCGTGCTCTGCCGCGAAAACGGGCGAGGACGAGGTTATGGTCACCGAGCCCACCGTGCCCGAGGGCGTCAGGCTGATGAGCGGATCGGCGAACCTGTAATAGGGTTCGAAGATGCGCTCGTCCTCGTTGGGGTAGTCCCACGGATTGATGGTCCAGCTTGTGTGCGAGGCGCGCGTGATGCGGCGCGGCTCCACGTCGGCATGGACCACCAGCAGGGTGTCGGCCATCTGGGTCCAGGACAGGCTGGCAAGCTGCGCTTCGGTCCAGGGCGTCACCTGGCTGAAGGCGTGGCTGCCGTCCAGGTAGACGTCCATGCGCTCGTCGGTCAGCGCCAGCAAATAGGTCTGCTCGCTGTTGAACTCGAACGCCAGCAGGCGGGCGCGGCCGGGCAGGGTGTCGATGTGGCGCAGGCCGTCACGGCGCGAGACGCCCCCGGTCGGGCGCAGGAAGACGTTGCGCAGCCGCGCGGCGCCGTTGGCATAGGCGCGCAGGTCGCCGCGCCCGTACAGGTCGGGCGACAGTTCTCCGGCGGTGAAATTGGTCTGGGTGGCGTTCAGGCGGCTCATCCGCGCACCTCCACCAGAGGAAAGCCGGTCACCGCGGCGGGCGTGTCCTGCTGGCTGTCGATCAGGCGCGCGTTCTTCAGCGCCTCGTCCGCCAGCCGGTGCAGCAACTCGCCCCGGCTGGTGCTCTCGGTCAGGGGCAGACAGAATTCGGCCGCCAGGCGGGCCGACAGGGCTTCCGCGAAGGGCGGCGGAAAGGTGCTTTCGTCAGGGCGGAAGATGTAGGTCAGCGAGACCGCCCCGGCGTCCGTCAAAAGGCGGTCCTGCTCGCGCCGGTAGACCAGGCCGTGGCCGCGACCGTTGGCGCCGCCGGCCGACAGGGTGCGCAGGTGGTTGTTCGGAAGCTGATAGGCGAAACGGAAATCAGCCACCGGCGCCGCAGCCAGTCGGGCCAACGTGGTCTGGGCGGTGGCGAAGGTCCAGGGGTGCGCGGCCAGCAGGCCATCGCGTGCAGAGGCATAGAGGGTGCCGGCGACCTCGGCCTCCGCCGTGCCGTCGTCGAAGCTGGCGATGGTGCGCGCGCCCAGCTTGATCAGGGCGCGTGAACACAGCGCGATGGCGGAGACGGGCATGGGCGGTCCTCCGATGTTGGGGGTGTTTCAGGGGGCAGGCACGAAAAAACCCCCGCCCGGTGAGGGGCGGGGGTGGCAGGGGGCGCGCCCCCGATCCGGGGGCGGGTGCTCTTGGTCTGGCGGGATCAGGCCGCCGACGGCATGGCGAAGGCGTCCAGGTCCGCGCGACGGATGATGATCGGTTCGTCGGTGCGCGGGGTCGACCGCGCCTCTGCCGCGCCCGTGACCGGCAGCGTAAGGCTCAGGCTCAGGCGCTCATTGGCAACAAGGCGCAGAAGCGTATCGGCGTTCGGGTCAATGGGATGCTCGTCGCGCTCCCACCGGCCCACGGTCAAGGGTTCCTTGTGCAGGAGTTGGCCGAGGTCGGCCTGCGTCATGCCC